>JACSRG010000630.1 GCA_014879865.1 Anaerolinea sp. | reverse complement strand
GTCCCCACGCCGCCCGCCGCCCCGTTGATCACCACGCGCTGCCCCGGTTGGACATTCGCCTTATCCCGCAGCGCTTGTAAAGCCGTCAGCGCGGTCAGCGGGAGCGATGCGGCTTCGGCGAAGGTCAAATTCGGCGGAATGTGCGCAGCGGTTGACTCCTTCAGGGCAGCGTATTCTGCGTACCCGCCCCCAGCGCCCACCGAGATCATCGCATAAACAGCATCGCCGGGTTTGAACTTCGAGACGTTCGCGCCGACCTGCTCGACAATCCCGGCGACATCCGCACCGAGGATAAACGGCAGTTTGCGAATGAACAGCTTGAATTCCCCTTCGCGGATGCGCCAATCCGCCGGGTTGACGCTCGCCGCGACGACACGGATCAGCACGTCGTTCACGCCCAGAGTCGGCGGCGCGATCTCCAACATTTCCAGCTTATCGACTCCGCCCCATGTCCGAACACCCATCGCCTTCATCATCTCAACTCCTGTTTTACCTACAAGTTGGTAGAATTACTGCGCAAAAAAAGAGACGCTCACGACCGCCTTAACCATCCATCCAGCAGCATATCGACAAGCTGTTTGCTCGTCTTCAAGCGCGCATCCTGCCCGAAATACGACGGCAGTTGATGCACGCTCTGCACGAGGTTGACCAAGCCCATCGCCGCGAGGTTCGCGTCACTGACAGCGACCGTCCCGGTATCACGCGCCCGTTTGAGCGCCGCCACAATCGGCAGGCGCATGGCGTTATAGCCCAGCTCCATCAAGCGATTCGCCTCCTCCTCGCCGATCTCGCGCATATCCGACTGCTGCATGCGCCCGAAATCAAGCGGCGGCTGCGTGATCAACCACTCGGCGACGGCATACATCTGCGCGCGCAAGTCATCGCCCGCGCCGCTGATCGCCGCCGTCAATCCCTCTAGATGGCGCGCGAAATTGCGTTCCATCACCTCGACGAACAACTGCTGTTTTCCCTTCGGTGCATAGTAATAGAGCGACGCATGACGCATCCCGACTGCCCCGGCGATATCGCGCAGCCGCACCGCTGCATACCCTCGTTTGGAAAACAGTTCCTCCGCCGCGTCGAGGATCCGCTGGCGAGTCTCGTTGTTCGGTGTTTGCACAGCTCAACCTACAATTTGGTAGAATTTTATGCTGGAATGTCTATCGCGTCAAATGAATATTGGATTACACAAAGTACACACGGTCTGCATAACTTCTGCATACTCTCCTGCCAGAGTGAAAGTAGTGACACGCACGCGGAATGACGTATGATCGTCGCGTGAGCTGTACCGAACGAACCGTTCAGCGCGCTTCAACACCCTTGAGGGAGAGTATGACCGACCGCCAAACTTCCAGCACCCGCCGTGTGACGTGGATCATACTGACCGCGATCCTGATCTTCGCAGCAGTGCTGCGCGTCGCCAACCTCGAAGCGTTAGGCGATGGCAACCAGTATTACACGGCAGCGGTCGCATCGATGCTGCAATCGCCGTCGAATTTCTTCTTCGCGTCGGCAGAACCGGGCGGCGGCGTGAGCATCGACAAACCGCCCGTCGCCCTATGGGTACAGACGATTTCGGCGGCGATCCTCGGCGTGAGCGGGTTCTCGGTCGCGCTCCCGTCGATCATCGCGGGCGTCCTGTCGTGCGCCCTGCTCTACCACCTCGTAGCGCGCAGATTCGGCGCGGTCGCGGGGCTGATTGCCGCGTTCGTGCTGGCAACCACGCCGATCAGCATCGCCGTCGATGGGACAAATAACCTCGACAGCCTGCTGATCTTCACGCTGCTGCTGGCGACGTGGGCATTCATCCGCGCGGTCGAAACGCGCAAACTCGTGCCGCTGCTGATCGGCGTGACTCTGGTCGGTGTCGGCTTCAACATCAAAATGCTGCAAGCCTATCTGATCCTGCCCGCGCTCTACGCCTTTTACTTCTTCGGGGCGAAAATCGGCTGGGGACGCAAGATCGTCAACCTTGCCGGAGCAGCTACCGTGCTGCTCGTCGTGTCGCTTACGTGGGCGGTGATCGTCGATCTCACACCCACAGACGCGCGCCCGTATGTCGGCGGCAGCGATAGCAACTCGGTCATCGAACTGGCGCTCGGCTACAACGGTCTCGCCCGCGTCACCGGGAACGCCGCACCGGGCGGCGGTCAGCCGAACGCCAGCACAACCGATTCCATCGCGCTCACGGCGCAGATCAACCCGCCACCGGGTGGCGCGCCGCCCAACGGCGACGATGGTAGAGGCGCAGGCGGTCAAGGTGCGCCGACGGGCACAGAAGTCGGCGAACCGACGCTGTTCCGCCTGTTCACCGCACCGCTCGAAAATGAACTCAGTTGGGCGCTGCCGCTGGCGCTCGTCTTGCTTGGCGTGTTGATCGTCAGCGAACGCCCGCGCCTGCCGCTCGGAGAAAAGCATCAAAACGCCGTGCTGTGGGGCGGCTGGCTGCTCACGGGCATGGGGTTCTTCACCGTCTCGCGCTTCTACCACGCTTATTACTTGGCGACGATTGCCCCGCCGCTTGCCGCGCTGATCGGGATCGGGGCGGTGGCGGTATGGCGGTCGAACCGCACCCGCTTATTCACGTTCATCCTGATCGGCGGGGTGATCGCGACGGTCGCCTACCAGTGGATCACCGTCGAGACCTACGGCGAGTCGATCCTGATCGCCCGCCTTGCCGCCGTGATCGCGCTGGCGATGGGGATCGTGACCTTCGGCGTCTCATTCGCCTTACCGAAATGGCGGCGGATCGCCGTGCCCGCGCTGGTCGCGTCCGCGCTGATCATCCCGGCGGCATGGGGCGTCCTCACCGCGCAGGAAGCCTCGACCAACAGTGTGCTGCCCGCCGCCTATGATGGCGCGCGCAGCGAAGGCATGGGCGGCGGCATCGGCATGACTGACGTTTTGAACGACGCCATCGCCCCCATCCTCGACTATCTGCAAACCAACCAGACGAGCAAATATCTGCTGGCGGTCAGCAGTTCGATGATCGGCGCGCCCATCGTGCTGGAGACAAACGAACCCGTCCTGTATATCGGCGGCTTCAATGGTACGGATCAGATTTACAGCGCCGACTCGTTCGCCACGCTGGTCGAGTCGGGTGATGTACGCTATGTCCTGACGGGCGGCTCGAACGTCGATCAATGGGTGACAGAGACCTGTTCCGTCGTCGAAGAAGTCAGCGTGGATCTGGGATCGTTCGGCGGTGGGCTGCCGGGAATGCGCGGTGGTCAGCCTCCGGCAGGGTTTGAGCCACCCGCCGGGATGATGCCGCCGGGCATGGGAGGGTCGATGCCCGCGCTGTACGACTGTGCCGCTGCACTATAATTAGCCTAACGAATGTATGGGCGAGCTAAGCCCTCGCCCGCCATAGGTTCACGATGACTGCCACAATCCTCGTCGTCGATGACGACCGCTCTATCGTCCGCCTCGTCGCCAGCTATCTGGAACAGGCACAGTTCAAGGTGCAAACCGCCTTTGACGGCAGCACGGCGCTGCATATCCTCCACAACGAACCTATCGATCTGCTCGTGCTTGACCTGATGCTGCCCGACCAGAACGGCTGGGAGATCACCCGTCAGTTGCGCGCGAACCGGCGGCTGAACAATCTGCCAATCATCATGCTGACCGCCCGCGCCACCGACACCGACAAAATCCTCGGCTTGGAACTCGGCGCAGATGACTACATCACCAAACCGTTCAACCCGCATGAAGTTGTCGCCCGCGTACGCAGCGTGTTACGCCGGGTCGCCTCTCCGCCACAAAGCGTGCTGATCCGGGTCGGCGCGCTCGAAATGGATGTGGAGCGCCGCGCCGTCACCATCGAAGGGACGGCGATTGACCTCACCCCGACCGAGTTCTCGATCCTCAAAGTCCTGATGCAAAACCCGAACTACGTTTTTTCCCGCTCCGAACTCATCACGCGCAGTCTCGGCTACGAATACGAGAGTATCGAACGCACGCTCGACAGCCATATCCGCAACCTGCGCAAGAAGATCGAGCCGGATACAAGTAACCCGCGCTACATCCAGACCGTGTACGGCGTCGGCTACCGGCTGGAAGGCGACTAAATCATGCGGCGCATGTGGATTCAACTCAGCGTCGCGTTCGGGGGCGTCGTCATCCTGAGCGCGCTCGTCCTCGTGGTGATCGCCAACTTCGTCGTGCAGTATCGCGTCGAAGAACTGATCGAACGGATGCCCCGGCAAATCCGCCGCACCATGCCGCCGCTCCCGCTGGCAGCCTTCACCCCATCGCCGGAATCCACCGTGCTGATCCTGTTCGTGGTCGGGGCAGTGCTCGGCGTGATCGTCGCGATCTTCATGAGCCGCCGCCTGACGCAGCCGCTTGCCGATCTCGCCGCCATCGCCACGCGCTTCGGCGGGCGCGACTTTCGGCTGCGTGCCCCCGAAAGCGGCACAGAAGAAGTCCGGCAGGTCGCGCGGGCATTCAATGGCATGGCTGCCGCGCTCGAAGAATCGGAACGCCTGCGCAACAACCTGTTCGCCGATGTCGCCCACGAACTGCGCACCCCGCTGACTGTCATGCAGGGCAATCTGCGCGCCATCCTCGACGACGTGTACCCGCTGAGCAAGACGGAAATCCTCCGCCTGTACGACCAGACGCGTCACTTGTCGCGCTTGGTCAATGACCTCCACGAATTGGCGCTGGCAGAGGCGAAGGCGCTGCGCCTCTCGCCTGAACCGACCGACGTCGGCGGGCTGATCCGCGATGCGACGGATATTTTCACGCCGATTGCCGAAGCCGAAGGCATTCACGTAACGCTGGACATCGCGCCCGATCTGCCGCCCTTCACCGTCGATCCGGGGCGCATCAAGCAGGTGATCCACAACCTGCTGGTCAATGCGCTGCGACATACCTCGGACGGCGGCTCGATCCGGCTGGCGGTGCGAATGGATGCGGGCGGTCTGTGCATCGAAGTCGCGGATACGGGTTCAGGCATCCCCGCCGAGCATCTGCCTTACGTCTTTGAGCGGTTCTACCGCGCCGATCCCGCACGCACGCGCGAAAGCGGCGGCGCGGGCTTGGGCTTGGCGATCTGCAAGGCGATCATCGAGGCACATGGGGGGACATTGCGCGTCATCAGCAGCACCGTCACGCCGAGCGGAACGCAGTTCTATATCAACATTCCGATGCAGTCGCCCAAACCCGCACTATAATGTTAGAGGAGATTATTGTCGGCAATCAAAACCAGCGGCGAAAGGCGGCACGGTGAGCAGCACGCAGCAGCAGGGAGTCAGTAACCTACTCAAACGCTTGCGACCGCCCGAAGGACAAGCACTCGTCTGGTGGCTGATCGACATGCAGCGCGGTTGGCTGGCGCAGATCATCGCCTTCGCGCTGTTCCTGCTGGCGTTCCGCTTCATCTTCGCGTGGTCGTGGAGCATGGCAGTTGCCATGTTGTTGAGCATGTTCCTGCACGAATGCGGTCACGCCTTCGTCTTCTGGCGGGCGGGGATTCGCTTCAACATCCTGTTTTTGTTCCCGCTTGGCGCGGTCGCCGCCCCGATTAATCAGGAGGAAAATGCCCGTTCCGATGAACTGCACTGGAACACGATAAGCTGGCTGCTGCAAGCGGGTCCCGCCGTCAACGTCGCGCTGATGCTGGTCGGCGTGGTCGGGCAAAACCTGAGCGCCGCGCCGGAAATCTCCCAGTTCGCCCGCGACCTGATCTACGTCAACGGCTTGCTCGCCTCGATGAACCTCGTGCCGCTGTGGACGTTGGACGCGGGGCAGTTGTTCAAAGTGATCTACAGTTCGCTCAACGAGCAGGAAGACACCGTCGTGACGGGTGCGCTGCTCGTCACCAGTGTGGTCGTGCTGCTGTTCGTGCTGCGGATTCCGGGTTTCGTCTCGTGGGCAATCATCGCGGCGAATTTGCTCTCGCGCTTGGGATGGGTGATCTTTCTATTCTTCTTCGCCATCGGCATCCTCAACAAGCAGGCGCATGACAACCCCGCGCACGCGCAGTCGAAACAGGCGATGAGCAATGGACAGGTCGCCGTACAGGTGATCGTTTACTTGAGTCTCGTCGGGCTGACGCTGTGGATGTTCGCGGGCGCGCTTTAGGGTCTGTCTGCAAACTGCCCTCACCCTAAATCCCTCTCCCTCAGGGAGAGGGACTTCACCCCT
>JACSRG010000106.1 GCA_014879865.1 Anaerolinea sp. | reverse complement strand
CCCCGCCCCTCCCCGAATGCCAAGCTTCGCTTGGACGGGAGGGGGTTTTCTTATCTTGGTGGTCGTCCCTACGCTGACTATTTCCCCTAAACCGCTGCGTCGCTATTTGATCGTGCGCAGGGCGACCACGAAGAGTGTGCCCATCAGCACTGCCCACAGGAAGAACGGCGTCGTCGCCCCGCCTGCTTGAAAGAGCACGCCGCCGATCAGCGGGGCGAGGGCGTTTGCCGCGCTCAAGAACGAGGTGCTGATCCCCAGTATCCCGCCGCGCTCCGCCGGATCGACGCGTTTGGTGATCAGGCTGTTGATCGCGGGCTGCAAAATCCCACCGCCAATCGCCGCCGGGATCATCGCTACCAGCAGCACGGCGATCCCCGCCCAACCCGTGTTTTCTTGTGCGGGCAGTTGGATCGACACATCCTGCGTGACCGGCGTTTCGCCGGGCTGCGCGGCATCGGCGCTCAGTTCCGCCGCGACCGCTTCGCGCGAATACCACGGCACGGCTTGATCCGGCACGAGCGCGGTCAGCAGCAGCCCAATCGTGAGCGCCGCCAAGCCGAGGTAGATCAGGCGGCGGTCGCCGAGCACACGACTCCATTTGCCGATGAAATACCCCTGTACCAGCACCACGATCAAACCGACGTAGACGAACAGCATCGAGTTGTTCGAGGCATTCATCCCCAAGCGGCTCAACGTAAAGAGCGACAAAATCTGCTCCAGCCCGCCAAAGGCGATCTGCTGCGCGAACATCAACACCAGCAGCAGCCCGACGCCGGGCAGCGCCAGCGCGTGGAACATCGCACCGAAGCTGACCGCCGACTTCTTCGCCGCTGTTCCGCGTTTTTCCGGCGGGTTGGTTTCCGGCAGCAGGCGCACCGTCAGCAGGATCGAGATGAGCGAGAAAGCCGCCGCCACGAACGCCGGGACTTGATAATTGTTTCCGCTCAAACTCAGCGATACGAACGCGATGATCGGACCCACGATAAAGCCCAAGCCGAATGCCGCGCCGAGCAAGCCGAGTCCCTGTGTGCGCGTCTTTTCTGTCGTGCTGTCGGTGATGATGGCTTGCGCGGTCGAGATATTCGCGCCGGACAGTCCGTCGATGGCGCGGGCGAGGAACAGCAGCGGCAGCGTGTTGGCGAAGCCGAGGACGAGAAAGCCGATCAGCGTGCCGATCTGGCTGATGACGAGGACTGGCTTGCGCCCGTAGCGGTCGGAGAGCCGCCCCAGAATGGGCGCGCCGATGAACTGCATCACCGGGTAGGTCGCGCCGAGCACGCCGATCACCGCCGCGTCGGCTTGGAACGACGCCGCGTAGAGCGGCAGCAGCGGGATGATGATCGTCAAGCCGAGCAGATCGATCAGCACGATGAGGAAGACGGGAAAGATTTTCTTGAAGTCGAGCTTGTCCTCAGCGGGCGGTTGTACCTGTGTCGTGGAAGTCGTCATAGTCGTCCTTCAGTTAGATCAGAGTGCGCGCAAATGCGCAATGACATCGTCGATCCAGCGCAGTTCCGCCTCTAGGTGGGCGATGCGATGGGCGATCACAAAACCAAAAGTGCCGGGGTGTTCCGGGACGGCGCGCATCGTGTCCAGTTCTGCCGCCAGCCCTGCCCGCCGCTGACTCAGCAGCGCGTGCGCTTCGGCGCTGTCGAGCGCATCCACGAATGCCAGCGCCGGGTCAGCGGTGAAGCGTGCCGGGTCGAACGTCTTCAACCGGGCGCGCAGCAGGTCTTGAAAGACGCTTTCGCCCGCCGCCGTGATGCGAAACATGCGCCGGGGCGGACGCCCGCCGCTCTGCGTTTCGTCGTACTGCTCGATCCAGCCCTGCTTTGCCATTTTGTCGAGCAAAAAATACGCGGTCGGCTTCTTGAGATCGGTGCAGATCGCCAGATCATTTTCGATGAACTCGTTGAGCTTGTAGCCGTGCATGTTTTCGCGCCGCAGCAAGCCGAGCAGCAGCAGTTCCCGTTCCGCCATATAGACAATCCTGATTAGTCAATCCTGACTATCATAGGCAAAAGGGATGAGGCTGTCAAGCCCGCGCACGGCGGCATCCGTCTTTCGACGGATTTCAGCAACATGCCAGTCGATCAATACGTATACAGCACCGGAATAGACATAAGTGGAGACTCTATGAAGCTCAACCTGCTCGGCGATCTATTCGCCTTGTTCCTGTTCACGCTGATCGGGTCGGTATCACCGCTGCCGGGGGCAGATCCGCTGCTCGATCTACTCGGCACATTTGCCCTGTTCGCCGTTCTCTGGCTGATCGCCGGGTTCGCGCTCAAAGCCTTTGATCCGCGACGGCGGCTTGCCGGTTATTTCGGGCGCGTCATCGCCGCATGGGTGATCGCCGGGTTTGCCGGGTTGATCGCGCGGCTGCTGCTCTCCGGTTCGGCGTTCACGGACGTATTCTCGCTGGTCATGATCTGGAGTGAGGGACTGGTCAATCTGCTCATGTGGCGGATCGCATACCGGGCGCTCGCCGCGCTGCTGGCAAGTCGCTTGCGCACCGTCACGCTGATCGGGCTAGCGGCGGGCGCGGCTGCGGCGCTGGCGATCAGCGCACTGCGCATCGGTGTGAGCGCGCAGTACGGCGCGGCGATCTACACGCCGGAGACTGTGCCGGATCGACCGGCGGCGCTGGTGTTGGGCGCGGGGTTGTGGTTCGACGGCACGCCCTCGACGGTCTTGCGCAACCGCGTGGCGATGGCAGTGGATTTGTACCACGCGGGCAAGGTGGATCGGCTGATCATGTCTGGAGATGGACGCGCGCCGGAAGGCGACGAACCCGCCGCGATGCGCCAGATCGCGCTAGAAGCGGGTGTACCAGACAGCGCTATTCTCCTTGACCCGCTAGGCGTACGGACGTATGAAAGCTGCGCACGAGCGCAGTCCGTCTACGGCGAGACGGCGATCACGCTGGTAACGCAGAATTTTCACCTGCTGCGTTCGCTGTTCATCTGCGACTCGCTCGGCTTGGATGCGGTCGGCGTCGCCCCGGTCGAGGAGCGCACCGAACTACGCGCACTCGTCGGTTGGGAAGTGCGCGAGATCGGCGCGACGGCGCTCGCATGGTGGGACGTGAGGTTCGCGGCGCGCTAACCAGCGGAATCGGTTTGCTGCTTGCGGTTGTCCAATTTTGCGAAAGTCGCGTCGAGCATTGACTGGTATGCATGTTCGATGGAAATGCCGTAGTGTTCCGCAATCGTGAAGACGACAAACAGAAGATCGGCAATGTCGTCTTCCAGATCAATATCCTGATTTGCGCGCAGCTTACGATAGCCCTCTTTGATGACAATGGTGTCCGCAAGCGTGCCAGCTTCAGCCAGCAACTCCATTACATATGTGTCGATTGTCCAAGGACGCTGTTCCTGTTCTGTCTGGAAGCGCTGCTGCAACTGCTTGGTCTTTTCGATCATTTCTTGGACGGTCATGGTGTGGCTCATTCGGATTGTCCTTGCCTAAAGATGCTTCCCCATAGGTTACGGGTACGGGCAACTTCGACTTTGATAGGAAAATTGAGGCGGTGAAGCAGAAACGCATAGTCTTCTTGAGTGAGTGTACCCGCGATCTCGACTGCTTCGGCGGTAAGCGTAAATTCATTCGTACGACCAATCCGCGACAACAGCAGGTGCACCTGTTCGACGTTGGGAACAGCCCGCGCACTTTCACAGATCAAGCGCTTACCTGCCGGGCAATTGCTGCCTTTGCAGATGGGATCACGGTAGATCGTCGCGTTGTAGTCCGGTATACCGAGCGCGTAACTCACCGCACACGACGTATGCTTGTACAGTGGGTAAGCGGGATACTTGGCGGCAGCTAGTTCCCTCAGGCGCGCTTCGACCCCATCGGGGATATAGTCACCACGCCGATCACGGAGTTCCGGCGGCACGTACAGCAGCGGTGAACGATCATACGCCTGTTGAAGCGAAGGATTGAGCTTCAGACCGATGTAAACCGACGCCAGTGCGTGCTGACTGACCAAATCCAACACCTGCTCAAGCACTTCAATACGACCATTCTCGGCGGTCAGCGGTCGCCAGAAATGGAGAACACGCAGTCCACGCTGTGATAAGCGCTCAAAATTACGCCGGTTCTCCTGCGCGTTAACGCCTTTTTCCACACTTGCGGGCAGACCGGAATAGCTCAGGCAAAAAATGGGACGTATGGAGGCAAACGCCGCCGCTGCATCAAGGAAATGGTCTGGGATCTCCTTTTTCGTGACCACAGCAACAGCGTTGTTGAGCCGTTTTGCCTCCAGCGCCTTGAAAAACTCCAGCGTGTAGTCCACATTTTCGGGCAGAAACGAATCGGTTTGATTCCCGAACACAAGGATCGTTTCGTGCGGGATGAAATAGCGATGCGCCAGCAGCATATCGACGATCTGTGCGACCGTGTAAAGGCGTTCCGGCTTGACTGCCGTCCAACCTGTAGACTGCATGAAGCAGTACTGGCAGTTTAGACGGCAACCGATAATCGGATCGACTGAAAGCCAACTGTCATGGTACGTAATCGGCGCATATTGATAATCGGCATCTTTGCTGTCGAGCAGGCTGCTGTTCATGTGCAGCTCACTTGATCCCGAGCGCGTCTAGCTCCGGTATGTATTTCCCGAGTTCGTCCGGGTGTTTCGCGCACAGTTCCCTAAATGTGATTGATGCGTTCCACATTCGCGCAAAATGATCGTCAAGCAACGTATAGTAATCGTGCGGTGGCGTGACCGTATTCCCTAACTGCTTTTCAAATTCGAAAACCAAAAACTCGTTGCCGGGTGATTCCTTTCTATTGTGTCTGCCAACATGATAGGGATCATAGATCACGGACTTCGCTGTGAAAAACAATGAACAATAGGGAGCGTAGTTTGTAAAGTTAATCTGAACCTGCTTCGGGTACTCTCTAAAAAAATGGAAAACGCGGCTGTGAGAAACCTTTTCCCACGCATCATGTAAATCGAACAGCATGCGTTCTTCTAGTGGCTTATACGGATAGTCCAGCAAGACTTTGAATTTACGTCCTTCTTCGAGGTGAGTGGCAATTCCGGGACCTTTGCCATTATCGGTTCGATAGTTTCTTCCAACCGAATTGAGGTAATTTGCGCCGGTACGCGCCATGAGTCGCAGTTCATCCCATTTCTCGCTGAACAGTTCCTCCATGCGCTTGTCACGCAACCGATTGTCGTCAGGGATTGCATAGACATTCTTGATGCAAATATCGGGCAGCGGACGTAAGCCGCCGAAATAGATCGATCCCGGCAGCAGAATGTTGATCAGTTTTTGAAATGCGGCAGCATAGCGCGGCTCACTGTAACCCGTTTGCTGAAAGTCGATGTACTGAATGTCGCTGATCAGAAATGGCACAGCGCAATCGCGAAGCAGAATTGGGATGATCTTCCTGTGATTCTTTGTGGCACAGAATATTTCGCGCTGTACCCAATCCGATCCGAGCGATTCAGGCGACAACACTACTAAAAAGGCATCGCAGCCAATGATCGCCTCTTCGATCCGTTTGGGAAATACTTCGCTTGGTTGGACTTCTGCGCTGTCGATCCACAAGCTGATGCCGTAACGCGTAAGGTCGGCATTGAGCCGGTGGACAAAGTCGCTGTCAATGTGCTTGTAACTTATAAAAAGCTTCATTTTATTCATCCTGCTTGAGGGTGTCCGCAACAAGAAGCGCGTAGATGCGGCAGAAAACTATACTAAGCACAATTGAATTATCAGATGAATTATGGGTTGCAGCGACAAAACAGGCGTCCGGGTGGACGCCTGTTTGTACAGCCAGTAGAAATTACGATTACATTTCGGGGGTCAGGGTGATGATCGCGCCGCTGTCGGCTTCGCTGTAGGCGGCGTTGACGGTCACGTAGAGCACGCCGTTCCAGTCTTCCGCGATGTCATAGGGAAAGTTCAAGCCCGACGCCAGTTCGGTGATCGTGCCATCCGGCGCGACCTGCACGACGCTGCCGCTGTCCGGCGTCCAGCCCGTGTCGCCCATGCCGGTGGACATCTGCACGGCGTACAGGTTGCCATCCGAGCCGACGATCACGTCGGTGACGACGCTCAAGCCCTCGAACGTCTGGACAAGTTCGCCATCCGTCCACTTTTCGATGCGCGAACTGCCCGGCGCAAACGGGAACTGCGTCAGGAA
>JACSRG010000660.1 GCA_014879865.1 Anaerolinea sp. | reverse complement strand
ATTGCAATCGATTGCAATCACTTCGAAGTGAGAGTCAAATGCTGACGACTGGTTCACAGATATTCCAAGCCCCGACCCAAACGGCTGAGACATGGTGGCGTTCGGCTGTTTTCTACGAGGTCTACATTCGCAGTTTTCAGGACTCGAATGGTGACGGCATTGGCGATCTACGCGGCATTCAGCAGCGACTCCCGTACCTGAAACAGCTTGGCATTGACGCGGTCTGGATCACGCCGTTCTATCCCAGTCCGATGGCGGACTTCGGCTACGATGTGAGCGATTACACGGGCGTCGATTCCTCGTTTGGCACGATGGAAGACTTTGACCGCTTGCTTCAGTCCGCGCACGACCTCGGTATGCGCATCGTGATCGACATGGTGCTGAATCACACGTCGGATGAACATCCGTGGTTTGCCGAGTCGCGCAGTTCGCGCACCAACCCCAAACGCGACTGGTATATCTGGCGCGATGCACAACCGGACGGTTCTCCGCCGAACAACTGGACATCGTTCTTCGGCGGAAGCGCATGGCAATGGGATGCACACACCGGGCAGTACTACCTGCACCTGTTCCTTGATCGTCAACCGGACTTGAACTGGCGCAATCCCGAAGTCATTCAGGCGATGGATACGGTACTGCGCTTCTGGTTGGATAAGGGCGTGGATGGTTTCCGCCTCGATGCGATTAACTTTCTGGTGAAGCACGAAGCATTTCCCGATATGCCTGTCGTCACGAACGCGACCGGCGGCGATCTCGTTCAATACCACGTTTACGTCAACAATCAGCCGGAACTGCATCCGCTGCTGCAAAACGTGCGGCGCGTGCTCGAGTCGTATCCCGGCGAGCGTGTGCTGATCGGGGAGACGGGGACGCTCAAAGCGCCGGAACTCTCCCAGTTCTATGGCGCTGGTCTCGACGAGATTCACCTGCCGATGATCGTCCTGCCGCTGCATACCGCGTGGCAGGCACAGGCAATGCGCGCCTGCCTGCTGGAGTTCTACGCCGGACTGCCGCAAGGCGCATCACCGCATTTCGTCTTCAGCAACCATGACGACAAGCGTTTGATCACCCGCTACGGTTTTGAGCATCACCGCTCGATTGCCATGCTGCTGCTCACGCTCTTGGGATCGCCGATTCTGTACTACGGCGACGAGATCGCCATGTGCGATACCTACGTTCCGCCGGAAAAGCGCGTGGATACGGCTGGCATGATCGATCCTGATCATTATCCGGGGCGCGACCCGAACCGTACGCCGATGCAGTGGGATGGCAGCACGAATGCTGGTTTTACGGGGACTGCGGTCGAAGCATGGCTGCCCGTCAACGACAATCGCAGCACGATCAATGTCGCGGTGCAGGAACACGACCCCGAGTCCACGCTCACTTTCTACCAAACCCTGCTCCGGCTTCGGAGCGACTCCCGCGCGCTGCGTGAAGGCAGCATTCAATTCTTAGAGGACTGCGGTGACGTGCTCGCGTATGTGCGCGAA
Source organism: Anaerolinea sp. (assembly GCA_014879865.1). GTDB lineage: Bacteria > Chloroflexota > Anaerolineae > Aggregatilineales > Phototrophicaceae > Flexifilum. The sequence goes on along the minus strand of JACSRG010000660.1, from coordinate 4,666 downwards.
TGCGATGATGAACGCCTGCTGATCGCGATCAACTTCGGCGGCGCTGCCCATATCCTCGATCTGTCCGCGCTGACAGATCATGTCCACTGTGTACTCTCCAGCAGGATGCAGCGTCCGGAAGCTGTCTCCGTTGCTGAGGTGGCTCTCAACGCCTATGAGAGTGTGTTGTTCCGTCTTGCATCGAACAAAGAAGGTTGAAAGGCAAGCTCATGTCTAATAATGCTCGTCGTCTGGTATTCGTTCTGTTTATGCTGCTGCTCACCTTGAGCGTCGCTGCCGTGCAGGCACAAGATCGGGTTCAGGTTACCATTCTCGGCACCATCAAACCGGAAATCGCTGAGCCGTTTGCAGAAGCGGTTGCGACCTACAACGCCGCGCAGGATCAATATGAAGTTGTGGTCATCCCGCGCGATGGCGACCCCGTGCAGATGATGACCTCGCTGGCTGCTTCGGGCAACATGCCGACTATCAACAATATGGGGCAGGAATTCTCGCTGTTCAAGGATACGCTGTGCGATGTGACCGATGCGACCTTTTCGCAGCACGCGTTCCCCGGCACGCAGGCGGATGTGACGGTTGAAGGTCGTGTGTACGGTATGCCGATCACCATCGAAGCGTTCGGTCTGCTCTACAATCAGGCGGTTCTTGACGAAGCGGTCGGCGGCACGTTCGACCCTGCGACGATCACCACCCGTTCGGCACTGGCGGAACTGCTGGCGGCGGTCGATGCGCTCGACAGCACGCAGGCGGCGATCCACCTATCCGGTCTGGATTGGTCGCTCGGCGCGCACTTCACCAATGTCATGTTCACCGACCAGTCGGCGGATGCGGCGGAACGTGTCGCGTTCATCGACGCACTGAAGGCGGGCGAATCCGACCTCGCGAACAACGAAGTGTACAACGGTTGGCTCGATACGCTCGATCTGCTGGTGCAGTACAACCAGAACGCGCCTTCGCCGCTGGCTCCGACCTACGACGATGGTGTGCTGGCGCTCGGCACGGGCGAAGTCGGCTTCTGGTTCATGGGGAACTGGGCGCTGCCGAACCTCTTCGAGATGAACCCGGATGTCGATTATGGCATTCTGCCTGTCCCGGTCAGCGATGATCCCGCCGGCTACGGCAATACGCAGATTTCCATCGGTGTGCCGTCGAACCTCGTGATCGACTGCGCGCAGTCCACGCCGGAAGAACAAGCCGGGGCGATTGATTTCCTCAACTGGTTCGTCATCGACCCGGTCGGTCAGGATTACTGGGTCAACCGCTTCAACTTCCTGCCCGTCTACGACACCTTCGAGATTCAGCCGGAAGATGCGATGTCGCAGCAGATTTTGCAGTACGCTGCCGATGGTCTGAGCCTTCAGTGGATGAACAATCTGTATCCGGCGGGCGGTTGGCAGGCGATGGGCGCGTCGATGCAGAAGTATGTGGTCGGGCAGATCGACCGCGCCGCACTCGCGAGTGAACTTGAAGCCTACTGGCAGAGTGTTGAATAGCGCGCTCGTTCGCGCCCTGTAAGAAACCGGGGGAGAAACTCTGGGTTTTTCCCCCACCGCACCACCCATGCCCATAGCTCGGACAGTTTCTATCTGATCTGAGAGGAGCAGCACCCATGTATATCGAGAAAACTTTCGCGCAGAAGCTGCGCTCGTTCCTGACTTTTGCGGCATTTCCCTTGTTCGCTTTCACGGTCGTGCTGGTGATCCCGTTTCTGGTCGGCGTGTTTCTCTCGTTCACCGACTGGAACGGCATCCAACCAATCGACTCCTTTGACTACCACCTGATCGGGCTGTCGAACTTCACTGCCGCCCTCAGCGACCCCACCTATATCTCTACGCTGGGGCTGACCTTCGCTTATGTCATGCTCGTGGTCGTCATTACGAACGTGATCGCCTTTCTGATCGCCGTGCTGGTCACATCGAATCTTCCCGCGCGCAATTTCTTCCGCGCCGCCTTTTTCGTCCCCAACCTGATCGGCGGCGTCATCCTCGGGTTTATCTGGCAGTTCATTTTTACGACGTTTATCACGCGCATTGGGGACATCTTCGGGATACCTGCCCTCCAATTCTCATGGCTGGTGGAGACGAACAAAGCCTTCGTCGCGTTGGTGATCGTCGGCGTCTGGCAGCTCTCCGGCTATATGATGCTGATCTACATTGCCGGGTTGGTCGGGATTCCCGAAGAAGTGGTCGAAGCGGCAAAAATCGATGGCGCGAGCGTCCTCCAGCAGATGGTGAGCGTCAAAATTCCGCTGATGATACAGGCGTTTACGATCAGTGTCTTTTTGACGCTGCGCAACAGCTTCATGGTGTTTGATGTCAACCTGTCGCTGACCAGAGGCGGACCCTTCCGCTCGACGGAAATGGCGACGCTGCACATCTACAACGAAGCGTTTATCAGCCAGCATTTCGGCACGGCGCAGGCACAGGCGATCATTCTATTCGTCATCGTGGCAGTGGTTGCGACGACACAGGTCATCATTTCCAAACGTCTGGAAAGTAGGATGCTATGAAATTCAAGCGGATGGGCGGTTTAGCTGCCGCAGTGTTCCTTGCCATTTTCTACCTGTTCCCGTTTGCAGTGGTGCTGATGAACTCATTCAAGGGGCGCATTGAGGTTCTTCGCGATCCGTTGGCGCTGCCGAAGAGCATTGACTTCACCAACTACGTCGATGCGTTCACGCGGATGAACTATAGTACGACGTTCTTCAACACGCTGATCGTCACGGTGTGTTCCATTTTGATCCTGACGATTTTCCCGTCGATGCTCGCCTATTATCTGGCGCGCTTTGACAACCGCGTCACCAAGATCGTGTTTGTCCTGCTGGTCGTATCGATGATTGTGCCGTTTCAGGCGCTTATGATCCCGTTTGCCAGCATTTATGGTCGGCTGGACTTGCTGAACAACCGGTGGTCACTCATTTTCTTTTATCTTGGTTTTGGCGTCAGCCTTTCGACGTTTCTCTATCACGGTTTCATCCGCACCATTCCGCTGGCACTCGATGAATCGGCGGCGATTGAAGGGGCGAGCAAGTTCCAGATTTTCTGGCGCATCATCTTCCCGATTCTTCGACCCACCACCGCGACGATCATCATTTTGAATGCGCTTTGGATCTGGAATGACTATCTGCTGCCGTCGCTGGTTTTGTTCATCAATGATCGCACGCTGCCGCTCTCAACCTTTTCATTCTATGGGCAGTACACCAGCGATTATGGGGTGGCGATGGCTGGTCTGATCCTATCGATCACGCCGGTGATCCTCTTCTACCTGTTGATGCAGCGCAACATTCTCAAGGGGATAGCGGATGGGGCGGTCAAATAGCGAGCTTCACTCACCGAGTGCGTGAAGCTCAGTCTGCGCGTCATTTGGAACACACAACTGCGACATGGCGCGCACATAACTTCTACATATCTTCGCTCTATCGTATGGACAGTTTGGTTCTACGATAGAGGAGTACCCCAATGAACACGAAGCGGATTTTCATCATCGTTCTAGCGCTGGCGGCGATCTTCGCCCTCGGCATTTCGACAGCGGCGGCGCAAAGCGGAAACGGGAACGGTGGGCAAGGCGGCGGAATGGGCGGCGGCTATCAAGGTGGACGGAACGGCGCTGCACCGCGCGGAAATGCCAACGGCGGCGGTTTCATGCTCAATCTGCCGCCCGCGTCGGCGACCCTCCTACCCGATGAGGTCATCGACCTGATGATCGACGGTTGGATGGACGAACAACACGCGTTCGCCGTCTACCAAGCGGTGATCGACCAGTTCGGCGCGGTGCGTCCGTTCACCAACATTCAGACGAGCGAAGCACAGCATATCGCCGCATGGGAAACGTTGTTCGCCCGCTACGGGATCGATGTGCCGGAAATCCCCACCTTCGACCTGCCGGTGTTCGCCAGTGTGAGTGACGCCTGTTCAATCGGCGTGGCGGCGGAAATCGCCAACTTCGACCTGTATGACGCGATGCTGGTGGCGTTCGAACCGTACCCCGATCTGCTGTACGTGGCGCAGAATCTGCGCGATGCATCGGAGTTCAGTCACCTGCCTGCCTTCGAGAACTGTGCAGGCTAAGCACAAATTCAACGCCTGAAATTCGTAGGGACGAGGCACTGCCTCGTCCTTTTTGATTCTCGGTATGAACGAGACATGTCTCGTCCCTACATAATCGCGACATGCCGCCTACATAACCTCTACACAACTTCCCGGCATTCTTGGCGCATTGAACAGAAAACTAGCGAACAAGGATGCTCATCATGGTTAAGAAACTCATCGTCGGACTGCTGCTCATCACCGTGATCGGTGGTGTGGCTATCGCCATTCTCAGTCAGCCGAGCGCGGTCACGCCTGACACTGCGGCTGCTACCGCGACGCATGTCCCGCAGGGCGGGCGACCCGAAGTCACACGCGAACCCGTCAATGCTGCTGCGAGCAGCGTCGGCGCTGTGTGGAGCGGCAGCGGCATGATCCTCGAACTGACGGCGGTCGGGATGACGCTGGAACTGGCAGATGGCAGCGACATCTTCGTCGAACTGGGACCCGAAAGCTACTGGAGCGCGCAGGGCGTGACCTTGTTGGCTGGCGCACATGTCACGGTGGACGGCTTCTTCAACGGGACGGATTACCACGCCCGTGCAGTTACGACGAGCGGCGGTGCGGTGCTGACCGTGCGT
>JACSRG010000085.1 GCA_014879865.1 Anaerolinea sp. | reverse complement strand
GCCGCGTGGAAAGGTCGCCTGTACGACGCGTGGCGCGGCGTGTATGTGCGCGATGTGCGCGCGTCGGAGAAGGTGCTGCGGGTCGGGACGGAACTGCGGGTCAGCGCCGAGGTGCATCTCGGTCAGTTGACGCCGGATGACGTGCAGGTCGAACTGTATTATGGCCCATTGGGTCCGCGCGGCGACATCGCCAGCGGCGGCGAAGCCGTGCCGATGCAGTTGACCAAGCCCGATGCGGTGGACGGGTCATATCATTTCAGTGCGAACGTGAAGTACAGCAACAGCGGTCAGCGCGGCTTGTCCGTGCGCGTGCTGCCCAAGCACGGATCGCTGCCGAGCCCGTTCCAACTGCGCATCGTGCGCTGGGCGAAGTAGAAGCTAGGACTGAGTAAGGGCGCGAATTGGCATGCCCTTACTCAGTCCTATTTTTTTACCCGCGCAGCAGCTTGGGCAGGTCGCGCAGTTTCGGCACACTGCCCGCCAGCAGCGTGTTGATGCGGAACGCGCGTCCGGCGATCCACATGGCGGCGATGGCGGACAGCGCCAGCAGCACCAAGCTGATGACGATCTGTTCGACCGGCACTTGCGAGACCACAAGACGAATGCTCATCGCAATCGGCGCGGTGAGCGGGAACAGGCTCATGATCACCGGGATCGTGCCGTCCGGCGAGGTGCTGAACAAACCAATGAAGTAGAACGGCAGCGCCGCCGGCAGCGTGAAGATCACCGCGTACTGCGGACCTTCCTTCATCGAGTTGGAGATCGCGCCGACGACACCGTACAACCCCGCAAATAGGAAGTACGCCAGCACGAAATAGACCAGCAGCAGCGGCAGCATGTTGAGCGGGATGGTGATATTCGCCAGCGTCGCAATCACGCCCACGACCGCCCCCAACTGCTCGCCTGCCGCCAAACGCACGATCAAGACCATCGCCCCGATCCACACCACGACTTGCACCAAGCCGAGGATGCCGAGCGCGAAGATTTTGCCGATCAGCAGGTTGGTCGGGCGCACCGTCGAGATCAAGATTTCGATCAGGCGTGTTTCTTTCTCTTCGATCACCGTTTGCAGCAGGTAACCGTTGGTGACGAACAGGCTCAACATCAGCGTGATGCCGAACACGTACACCACCACAAACGACGCGCCTTCATCCTGAACAGGCGGCGCATCATCCCCGGCGGTGTCACTCACCACCAGCGAACGGTTCGTCTGCTCGATGTTCGACGGATCGACCAACCGGTAGTACAGCGTTTGATCGACCCCCTCAGACAGCGTGTTCAAGATCAGCGCGGTGATCGGCGCGTCGGAGATCAGCGACAGGCTGATCTTGGGCATGACGATGGTCACTTCGCCCGTTTCCATGTAATCCGCCGGGATCACGTAGTAGACCTGAATTTCGCCGTTGTTCAGCGCATCCAGCGCCGCCGCTTCATCGGGGTACAAGGTGAAAAACGTCGCAAGCTCACCGGGATCGGTGAAGCGCCCGGTTTCATCGATATAGCCTGCGTTCTTCAAGGCTTCCATGCCAAAGTCGATTTCCGGCGGCGGTTCTTCGGTAGACGCTGACCGGCTCTGGATGAACTGATAGCCGAGCAGCAGGATCGCCGCGACCAACGGCACGCCGAACGTCGTGAACAAATACCCGCGCCGCGACCAATTGCGCCGCAGCTCGTAGAAAAAGACCTGCATCATGTGGCGGTTCATGCCGTACGCTCCCCTGTTGCCGTTGTCTCCATGCCGCGCGAGCGGAAGACTGCGCTCAACGTTTGCCGCAAGTTCGGGCGCTTGCCGTACATCAACAGCGCCCAGCGGAAAATGCGCGCCGACGCCCACGTGACGAATATCGTCGTGATCAGCAGCAGCACCACACTGGTGACCAACTGCCATGTCGGAACTACCGCGAAGCCCATGCGCAGGATGATCGCTACGGGCGACGTGAGCGGGAAGAGCGACAAGAACGTCACGACCGCGCTGTCCGGGGCGTCGAAGAATTGCACGATGAAGAAGAACGGCACGACGAGCACCAGCGAGATGATCCCGGCGTACTGGCGGCTTTCCTGTTCCGAACCGACCACCGCGCCAATCCCTGCCATCAAGGCGGCGAGGAAGAAGTAGCCGAGCAGGAAGTAGACCACGCCGATGATCACCATATCGGGCGGGACGTAGACACCTGCCAAAATCGTCGAGTTCTGCCCCAGTTGCAACCCGATGTAGCCCATCACCAACCAGACGACCAACTGTGTCAAGCCGAGCGCGCCCAAGCCGAGGATTTTGCCCGCCAGCAGTTGGAACGGCGTAATCGACGTGACCAGAATTTCCATAATGCGGTTCGTCTTCTCTTCGACCACGCCCGACATCAGGTAGCCGCTCGTCGTCTGCGTCGCCAGCAGGAAGACCATGACGAAGATCAGCGGCGCGAAGATCAAGCCGAACGCCGCGCTCTGATCGACCGTGCGTCCGGTATCGACTGCGCGCACTGTGCTGTTGACCGGGTTCTTGATGCGTTCGCCGATCTGCGGATCGAGATCACCGCTCAAGTTCGCCAGCAGGAACGCATCGATTTCGTCGTTCAGCGCCTCCGGTGTATCGCTGCTGCTGATCAAGCGCACGCGCCCGTTGTTCATGTATTCGGGCGGCAGAACGAAAAACGCGCCGATTTCACTGGCGGTCAGCGCCGCTTCCGCCGCTTCCTCCGACTCGTAGCGAATGAAGTTATCCGGTTGTTCGACGGCTTGTGCCAGCACACCGGATTGATCGACGAAACCGACCTGCCCGACGCGCGTGGTATCCGTTTCATTCTCTACAGTCAGCGTGAACACGACCACCATCAAGACGACGGTGAGCAGCGGGACGCCGAACGCCGCAAACAGGAATCCGCCGCGCCGCAAATTGTGCATATATTCGCGTGTGGCGACGAGCCAGACCTTACTCACGATAACCTGCCTTTTCGCCCGCGCGGTCGCCCGCGACCACCTGAATGAAGATGTCGTTCAGGCTCGGCACGGCGAGTTCAAAGCGCTGGACGTGAATATCGGGACGCCGCGCGATTTCGCCGAGAACGGCGTCAGGTTCAGTGCCCGGCTTGAGATACAGCAGCGCGCTCGGACGCCCGTTCTGACTCAGTTCGACCCGATCCACGCCCGCGATGCTCGCCCAATCGCCCGTCCCCTCGACGTTGACGGCGGGCAGCGCGTACTGCGCGCGCACCTCGTTGACGTTGCCGTACAATGCCTGTTCGCCGCGATTGATCATCAGCAGACGATCCGCCATTTCCTCGACTTGGAACATCTGGTGCGTGCTCATGACCACCGCGCCGCCGCGCGCCCGGAAGCTGCGCAGCAGTTCCTCGATCACCCGCGTGTTCACCGGGTCAAGCCCCGAAAACGGCTCGTCGATGATGATCAGGTCGGGTTCGTGCAGCACGGTCACGCCAAATTGAACTTTTTGCTGCATACCCTTGCTCAGTTCGCTGACTTTCTTCTTGGCGTGTTCCCCCAGATCGACTTGTTCGAGATAGCGCAGCGAGCGCTTCTTTGCCTCGGCGGAGGACAGCCCTTTGAGCATACCGAGATAAACCATCATTTCGAGTACGGGCACGTTGCGATATAAGCCGCGTTCTTCGGGAAGATAGCCAATCCGGTTTTTCGTGTGATCGTTGAGCGGCGCACCGAACACATGGATCGTGCCTTCGTCCGGCTTGAGGATGTCGAGGATCATACGGATCGTGGTGCTTTTGCCAGCGCCATTGGGACCGAGCATGGCGAAGATTTCCCCGCCATAGACTTCAAAGGTCAGGTTGTGCACGGCGCGGAAACTGCCATATGACTTTGAAATTTTCTCGACGTTGATAACAGCTTGAGGTGGCATGGACTTTCCCCTTGTTTAAGTCACCTAATAGTGATTCTACGCAAGAAAAACGTAAAAGTTACGGGCTTTGCCCCGAATAATTGAGGTTTTCGTCGTTGCGTCTAAGTAGCTTTATGTGTAGACTCGCTAATGAATGTATGTGAATCGACAATTAGCGATTCGTTAGACTTCGACCTGAGAATATCTACGGGCGCACATGTAAGTTCGCCGTTGCTGACGCGGGGCAAAGAAATATGAAGAAGCATATTCTCGTAGTAGATGATGAGATCGGCGCGCTCACGCTGATCGGTATCATGCTCGAACGCGGTGGGTTTGAAGTGCAGAAGGCGCGCGATGCCAAAACTGCCCTCGAAATCCTCGGCGATTACAACCCCGACCTGATTATCCTCGACGTAATGATGCCGGGGATGAATGGGATCGAATTATGCCATGAACTGCGGCAGGATGAAAAGACCCGCAAGACCCCGGTCTTGATCCTCTCGGCGCGTGGTGATGCCGAAAGTATCATTCGCGGAATCGAAGCAGGTGCGAACGATTATCTGCCCAAGCCGATCCTCCATCACGATCTGGTCTCGAAAGTCCGTTCGATGTTAGGGACGGAAGTCACGCCGTAATACGCTCAGTGTTTCAGTGTATCAAGCATGGGCGCGCCCACCGGGTGCGCCCGTTTTTGATCACCTAGCCGCCGTACAGCGCGCGGTAGATGTTGTAGTAGCCGTAAATCCGCTGCACGTAAATGCGCGTGCTGTCGATGGAAATCACCTGCATAAATTGATCAGGATCGCCGCCGGACAGCTCTAGCCAGCTTGCCGCCCGTCCGGGTCCCGCGTTGTAGCCGGACAGCGCCGCGACCGTATTCCCGTCGAACGCCTCAAGCTGTTCCTGCAAATAAAACGCCCCGAACTCGATCCCGGCATACGGGCGGAACAAATCGCTGTGCTGGTAATCCGCCCATTGAATCTGTCCGGCGATGTATTCCGCCGTACTGGGGATGACCTGCGTCAAGCCCTTCTCGCCCGCCGCCGCCGTCGCATACGTATCGAAGAGGCTTTCGTGCCGGATCAGCGACAGCAGCAGCAGCGGATCGAGTCCGCGCCGTTCGCTCACGTCCAGTATCACATCGAGATAGTACGCCGGGTAGCGCATCCGCGCGATATACGCGGGCGCGTCGAGCGTACCGACGTTCGCGTTGCGAATGACATACGACGCGGCGACAATCGAGTCCTGATACGCGCCGATCCCCCGGAAATAAATCGCCAGTTGGTACGACGCCAGCGGATTCGCGCTGTTCGCATCGATCAAATCGCCGAATTCGGCGCGCGCCTCGTCATAGGCGGCGACCGTCCACAACTCGCGTCCGCGAATCAGGCGTGCGTCGTTCTCTAGTTCCGGCGCAAGCTGCCACAACACGCCTTCCTGCGTGATGCCGTAGGTCGAACGCAGCCATGCTTCCGCCTCCGCGATTTCCGCCGCGTCGTCGAACTGGAAGCGGTTGCCCGCCGTCCGCTGGAAGGGCTGCAAGTTGTTGAGCAGATCCGTTGCGCGCGCCGTATAGTAGCTGTCCGGCGCGGCGGCGCGCGTCTGGTCGAATGCCTGCTCTGCCGTCCGCTGATCGCCGCGCAGCAGTGCCAACCGCCCGACCCACCAGTACGCCGCCGCTTGATCTTCGCCGGTCGTCTTGACCGCGAGTTCCGCATAGAAGCGTTCCGCCGAGGTCAGATCGCCCACTGTGTACGCCGCTGCCGCTGCTTGGAATAACCCATCCGCCGCCTGAGTCGTCGCCGGATACAGGTCTGCCAGCCGTTCGAAGACCGCGCGCGCTTCGGTCGGCTGGTTGTTCTCGGCGTACAGGAAACCCGCGCGCCATAACGCCTCCGGTGCTTCGGGCAAATAGTTGTAGGTGTCCGCCATGCGCATATAGTGATCAATCGCGCCCGCCGTATCCCCGCCCAAGCGCAGCGTCCGCCCCTGTTCGAGCAGCGCATCGCCGAACAATTCATCCGTCGGGTAGGACTCGACAATCGTCTGGAAGGCGGTCACTGCCGCCGCCGTGCTGCCGATCTCGCGGTACGCCCGTCCGAGCAGCAGATACAACTCCGCCGGGATATTGCCGGGATTCTGCATGGTGTAATCGTTGAGCGCTTGAATCGCACCCTGATAATCGCCATAGTTGAAGTTGATCCGACCGCGCGCCAAGTTATTGACTTCGCGCCCCGCATCGACCAGCGCCTGCACCGCCGCATACGCTTCGGGGCGATCCGGGTAGGTCGCCATAATCGATTCCATGCGCGCCAAGCCGTTCTCGTTGTCGCCTGCCGCCAGCAGCGCCTGCGCCGCC
>JACSRG010000089.1 GCA_014879865.1 Anaerolinea sp. | reverse complement strand
AAGCGGTTCGCCAGCCGTTCTTTTTCTTTCTGGTACGATACAAAGGCGTCGATGCCGCTGCTGCCCGCCGTCAAGTCGAGATACGTCAGCACTTGCAGCGCGAGATCGACTTTGGCGCGGATCGGGTTGAGCTTGTTGTCAAATTCTTGCTCGTTGATCGTGAAGCTGGTGATCAGCACCGGGACGATGCGCGAGTCGCCCCAATTGAGCAGCACGAGCGGGACATTGCCCGGTTCGACGGTGATGCGTCCCTGTTCCGCCTGCTGCTGAATGCGTTCGTAGCTGGCGGTCGGTGGGTACATCAGCATTTCCAGCGCCGAGAGCGTCAGGTTCAACCCGCTTTCGACTGTATCGCGGTTGTCACCCGGCTTCTCAAGCTGATCGGCGGCGTCGAGTTCGATGCTCAAGCTGATCGTCTCCGTCGGCGGTCCGGCGACGAGACGTGCGTCCTGCGGGGTTGTGTTGTTTTGCCCCTGCTGCTGCTGTGGGCGGCGATGCGCCAGCGTCCGGCGGATTTCGCCGGGGTTGTACTGAAAGTTGATCGTCTGCGCCTGTGTCCCCGGCGAGTCGTCGGGGTAGATGCTGAACGATCCGCGCAAGATTCGCGGCGAGCGCGGGAAGGTCGTCATGAAGCCGCCTCCTGTCCGAGAAAGGCTTGCGCCAGTCCGGTGTACTTGTTATTGACATCGCCGCGCGCCAGCGTCTCCATGATCGGCACGGCAAGTCGCAGATCGTTGTCCTGTGCCAGTGCTGCCGCATAGTAATACTGCACCCGGGGATTGTTGCCATCTTGCGCCAGTGCTTCGGTGATGTGTGCCCGTGCCTCTGTCGTCTGACCGTTTGCCAGCAGCACGACCGCCAGATCGACGCGAGCGTCGAGGAAACCGGGATCGAGTGCTACGACATCGGCGAGCAGTTCCGCCGCGCCGTCTCGATCTCCGCGTGCGACGCCGATCAGCGCGAGATGGTAGCGCGCCTCAACATCACGCGGCGCGATGTCGAGCGCGTGGACGAGTAGATCGGTCGCCGTGCCGTAATCCTGCCGCATGAAAGCGATCACACCCCACTGCGACCACGCCCGCGCCTCATTCGGGTCGAGGCTGACAGCCTTCTGGAAACACGGGATGGCGTCATTCAAGCGTCCTTGCAAAGCGATCACCGTGCCGAGCCGTGTGTACAGGTTGGCGTTCGCCGGCTGCAACCGGATCGCTTCGCGGGTGGTGCTTTCAGCGTCGGCGTACTGGTTGACCGTTAAGCAGCACTGTGCCAGCGTATCCCACGCGGTGAAGCAGTCCCGATCCAGTTGGATGGCAGTATTGAGCGCCGCGAAAGCGTCGTCCAAGCTGCCGCTCAACGCCAGTGCGCCGCCGAGATTGGCGTAGGTGTTGGCGCGCTCCGGGTCGATTTCGAGCGCGCGGCGGTAGTGCGCGATCCCGTTCGCCAGATCGCCCGTCTGCGTGAGCAGAAAGCCGAGATTGTTCAGCGTGGTGGCATCGTCAGGATCGAGCGCGAGCGCTTCGAGGTAGGCGGCATGTGCGCCGTCCAGATCGCCTTGCGCGTGGAGCAGCGCGCCCCGGTTGTTGTGATCGCGTGCGTTCATCGGTTTACAGCCCCAGTATGCCGCTGACCACGCTCATCGGATCAATGTCCGGCGTGGTGAACTGCAAATCATCCAGCGAAAGATTGAACGGTTGATTGTCCTCGTAGTGGATCGGGAAGCTCACGCCGAAGCGCAGGTTTGATCCGTACTCGTACTGTGCCAACTGCCAGCGCTGACTGTACAGTTCGATCTCGTCAAACAGCAGGTCGGCGGTCACTTCGACGAAGGCGGACACGTCGAACTTGAATTTCGGTTCGACAAATACCTCGCCCACCGCATCCAAGACCACGCCGCGCGCGGGCGTCCAATCGACATCGACGGCGGCGCGTGCTGCGCCTTCCAAGCCCAACTGCCCGCCGATTTCGATGCCTGCGCGCGCGCTGACAATTGGAATGCCCGCGCCCAAGCCGCCGCGAATCGCCAAGCGCAGACCCGCGTCCGCCGGGATGACGAATTCGCCGTGCCCGGTGACGTGCGTTTCTTCCTCGCGCGCCGGGTTGTAGGTCACGCCGAGGCGCAGATCGCGGATTTGACCGGGACCGATGCCCGCTGTCAGATCGAGCGATCCGCCGATAGTTGCGAACACGCCGACGTTTTGTCCCAGCACGCTCACGCCGACAATCGGGATGTCCACGTTCACGCGGAACAGGTTGCGGTCAAAGCGCCGCGCCGGGAAGACATCGACCGCGCTCGGCAGCCCGATCTCGCCGGAGATTTCGATCTCGCCATTGGGCAGCAGGCGAATTCCTGCCGTGCCTTCCAACCACGGCGAGAAGCGCACGGTCACCTGACCACCGCCGTACACTGTGATGTTGTTGGTCGGTTCGCCGCTCGGCTGACCCGTCGCCGGGTCAATCGGGCGGTTGGTGGCGGCGACGCGCAGCGACCCGCGCAGCATTCCGCGCGTATAGTCGGCGGTCACTTCGGCGTCGAACGCGCCGTCGTCATAGTTGACGGTCAACTGGCTGTTGACGTTCGGAATCGCCGGTTCTGCCGTGCCGCCCGCCGCGACTTTGTACGTGCCATCCGGTTTGCGTTCGACCCGTGCGTTGAGCGATCCGCTGCGGATGGCGGGGTTCGGCGCAAGCGTGACCGTCCCGGAGATGACCAAGCCTTCCGCCTCGGAATACACGACGCTCATCGTGCCTTCCTGCACGCCGGGGATGTTCGGACGCACTGTGCCATCCGCCGTCAAGCGACCTTCAGCATAGGCGACGTTCAAGTTAGCCGAACGAATCCCGCGTACCTTGCCTTCGGGGATGCCGATTGCGCCTTCCCCGCTAAACTGCCCATCCTCATAGCGCATGGTGATGTGCGCCGGATTGAAGAGTTGGCTGTCGAAATCGAAACCGCCTGCCAGCGAGAACCCGGCGGCGGCGCGCCCGCGTCCACCAGTGCCGGAGCGTGCGCTGGCTTCGATGAACCCCTGCCCGACGCGTTCAATCCCAAAATCGACTCGCCCGCTCGCGCTGACCCCCGTTTCCGTGCCTGCCGCCAGTGACAGCGTCAGTCCGCTGATCTGGATCGGGCGAGGGACTTGAATATCGGAGATGTTAAACGTCTTGGAAACGCGCAGTTCGCCGTCGGCAATCTCAAAATCGATCTGCGTACCGCGCAGCATCGGGACATCGGTCAAAATCCGCCCGCGCACATAAAGCCCGGTCGGGTAGATGTCCACAAAATCGACCTGAATCGGGCTTGCGCCGCGAATGAATGCCTGCCACGCCTGAAGCTGCGCCAGCACCGCGCTCCGATCCACGTAGGCGGCGTACCGCGCGCGGGGGATGCGATAGATGGGAATGTCCAGTCGTTGATAACGCTGCTGCGCCGCCGCTTCAGCCGGGTTGGAACTCAGCGCGCCGACTTGCAGTTCGACGGTCAGCGTGCCGATTTCCGCGCGCTGGCTGATGTCGGGATCGTCTAGGTTATAGAAGCGCTTCTCGATAACCGGGAAGCGGCGTCCGAAGTATTCGCGTTCTTCGCGGCTGATCGTCCCGGTGGGGTTGAAACGCCGGTAAACGCCGCCAAGCAGTTGGTTGAACAGGAAAATCTCGCTGGCACTGCCTAACTCGTCGGCGTTGCTGACCTCGACGGCTTCCATGTGCGTCCCGGCGACGATTTCATCTTGCGTCCAGAATTGGTCGGGTTGCAGCGAGTTCGGAATGCCGGGCGCGGGTCCGCCTTCCACGAAGTTGAACTCGACGTGGTAATTCTTCTTGATACTGCCAACCGCCTGTTCGATCACGCTGTCAGGCAATGTAACGGGCGCGGTCGGACCACCCGCCGCGCCTGCGCCGGTCGGTGCAGCAGCCGAGGTCGGCGGAGCAGCCACGCCGCCCGCCGCTTCGGTCGCCGGACCGGGGGTTTCCGGTACCAGCGACGGCGCAATCTGCGGATGCGTGATCAACCGTCGGATATTGCGCATGATCTGGTCACGGATATATGACCCGGACGGCTCGTTGATCGGTCCATTGAGGAGGATCATGTTGTCAAGCGCGTTGGCGTCTTCGCTCGACTGCCAGTTGCCAAGCTGAAGTTCGACTAGATGCTCGACCTGCATGGCGCGATAGGGTGCAGGGATACCGCCTTCGCCCCACATCGGGATGGTCAGCTTGCGGATCATTTCGCCGCGCGTTCCGATGAAGACAAGCCCGTCGCCGACTGCTCGTCCGCCGACGCGCCCGCCACGCTGCATATTCACCCGCACCATGTAACGCGGCTGCACACCACCCGCTCCAGCGGGTGCGTTATGCGCTAGTCCGACCTTCTCGTCAAACTCGCGCGTGATGTTGTCTTTGGGCGTACCGGAACGCCAGCGGTTGCGCTGATCCGGGTTGCCGCGTTGGTAATCCTTCTGACGGGCAACGCGACCGACTGTCCCGAAACGCCGGTCATACGGAGATCGAACCATGCGCGAGACGAGGTCAGGCTGTTTCTTGTAGCTCGGGATGTTCACACGGTCAAACAGCAGGCGATCCGGCTCGATTAGTTTGCCCTCGGCTGGCTGGAAACCTCCGGCGTTTGCCGTGATCGCTTGCTGTAAGCGCGCAAAGGCTGCCGGAGCCAGCAGGCGATCATCCGGCTCGATGGGCGGCGGAGGCTGCGTATCGTCGCCTTCCTCCTGCCGCTGGATGACATTTGCTTTCGGCGAACGAAGCAGCGCTTTCGCCTGCGGCGCGGCGGGCGTCGCTGCGCCCTGCTGAATCGTGTGCGTTAGTTCGTGCGCCAGCAATGAGCGACCCGGTGTGTCGCCGGGTTGGTAGCGCCCGGAATTGAAGAAGATGTGTTCGCCCTGTGTGAATGCCTGCGCGTTGATCGAGTCGGCGGCGCGGGCGGCTTCGGCGTCGTCGTGGACGCGCACATGGCTGAAATCCGCGCCGAAACGGGGTTCAAAGTAGCCCCGTGCCGCCGGATCAAGCGGACGCCCGCCGTGCTGCATCCGCGCGATGTCGCTTTCGAGCGTCGGCGAGACGGTCGGCGCGTCGGTGCTTTTGCGCTGAACGGCGTTCTCGTCTTCGTCGTCAAGCTGCGGCGCGTTGGCGCGCTTGGTTTGTACCTGCTTCTCGTCGGGCTTCTTTTTGTCATCCTTCGGCGCGCGCTGAAGGGCTTGCGCCTGCTTGTCTTCGTCTTTCGGCTTGGGCTTGTCGGCGTCCTTCGCCGGTTTCTTCT
Organism: Anaerolinea sp.; assembly: GCA_014879865.1. Lineage (GTDB taxonomy): Bacteria > Chloroflexota > Anaerolineae > Aggregatilineales > Phototrophicaceae > Flexifilum. The sequence continues at coordinate 995 of JACSRG010000089.1, read as the reverse complement.
TGTCATCTTTCGGCGCGCGCTGCACCAGCGGCGTGACCTGACCCGCTAGCGGCTTAGCTTGGACAGCGTCCATCCCACCATCCGCACGTTGAACATCCCCCATGCCGGTGATGCGGTTCGCCATGCGATCCGCTTCCTGTTCATAGCTGTCATTCGGCGCGTTGACCGACAGCTTCGGCTGAATCGCCTGCATGAACTGGTTGCCGAGCGCCTGCGCGGGCGTGATCGCGTCCGCGTGATCGCTGGCGGGCGTTGGCGGATTGGTTGAATGGCGCGGCGTCGATTTTTGCGTGCGACGGAGCAAATTCATGAGCGGCGCTCCTTCTTCATCAACTGCTGAACAACATCCAGAACAAGCTGGCGCAGCGCATCGGGCGAGGGTTCGGCTGCGGCGCGCGCATCGGCGAAGCGATCTTCGAGGGCGCGGCGCAGTTCGGATTTGAGCATGGTAGCAAACTGCTCGCGTTCGTCGGCGGGCAGTCCCGCCACCGTCAGACGGTCAATCGTCAAGCTGATGTCGTCCATGCGCCCCTTCCTTACCAGCCGCCGAATTCGGCTTCGGTTTCGAGCTTCTCGATCTTGGCGTATTCGCGCCGCGCGGCGTGCAGCAAATGCGCCATGTTGATCGCCTCGCCGCGATCCGCCGCGAGAAATGCCGCGTTCACGGCGATGTTGCGGATGTTTCCGCCCGCGATTTCCAGCCGCGCGAGGCGCTCATAATTCAACTCTGCCAGCGGCACGCCCTCCGGAAAGACGCGCTCCCAGATGCGGCGGCGGTGATCCGCGTCGGGGAAGGGAAATTCCACGACGAAGCGCAGGCGGCGCAAGAAGGCGCGATCCAGCGCGGCACGGCGGTTGGTCGCCAAAATCGCCACGCCGGGGTACGCCTCCATCTGCTGCAACAGGTAGTTGATCTCGATGTTGGCGAAACGATCATGGCTGTCCTTGACCTCGGTGCGTTTGCCGAACAGCGCGTCGGCTTCGTCAAAGAACAG
>JACSRG010000329.1 GCA_014879865.1 Anaerolinea sp. | reverse complement strand
CGTCCAAGCGAAGCTTGGCATTCGGGGAGGGGTCGGGGGTGGGGTTGCGGTACGGGAGGAACAATGAAATACCTTCCCCTGTCAGGTTGGTGGGGTTGAAATGGCATTCACGCGATTCTCCGCCGCTCGTGTGAATCAAAACGGGCGACCCACATGGATCGCCCGTTGTTGTTCTACCGAGAGGTAGCTGCTGCTTATTCCTGAACGACCAGCACCGTCACCATGCCGAACATGCCATCGCGCGATTCCGCGTGGGTCAGAACGTGGCAGTGGTACGCCCACAGACCGAGCTCGTCGCAGGTGATGACGACGTCATAGCGTTCGCCGGGGGCGACGTTGAGCGTGTCGCACATGTACGGCTGCGGCAGATAGTGACCATCCTTGGCGATGACTTCCTGCGGAATGCCGTGCAGGTGCATCGGGTGGATCATCAAGCCTTCGTTCATGTAACGGACGCGGATGCGATCACCGTATTTGGCGACAATCGGCTGCGTCCACGGGAACTGCTTGCCGTTGATGGTGAAGCCCATCGCCGAGTCATTCAACACCCAGATGTATTCCGCCGAAATGTTTTCGGGTTCGCGGCTGGTATCTGCCGGATCGACGATGAAGGCAGCCATCATGCCGCGCGTGACCTGCTCCGCCGCGTTGTGGTGCGAGTGATACATGTGCGTACCGGCGTTGCGCACGGTGAATTCATATGTGCGGCTGCTGCCGGGGATGATCGCCGGTTCGGTCACGAAAGGCACGCCGTCCTGATCGTTCGGGACGCGCAGACCATGATAGTGAATGGCGGTGCTCTGCGTCATGTTGTTGTTGACGATGATGCGGACGCGGTCGCCTTCGGTGACGCGGATGTAGGGTCCGGGGACGATGCCATTGTAGGTCATCGCGGGGAAGGTCATGCCGCCGCCCGTGTCCCAATCGACTTCTTCGCAGTTGACGGTAAAGACCTTGACGTCGCCGTCCATCTCGAATTCCAGCGGCTTGCCCCAGAATTCGGGATCAGCGCCGATATTGGCGAGGAAGGTTTCGACAGCCTGCTGGTGGTGCAGATCCATCTCTTCCCACGTTTCCGCCTGCTGCTGGCGGGTCTGTGCAGGTTTCGGATTGGTCGTGTTATTCGTGGCGAGTGCGTTTGCACCAACACTGACGCCCAATGCGCCTGCGCCAACGCCCATCAGCTTCAAAAAGTCTCTACGCTGCATTAGGATTCTCCCTCATGTGCTTCAGCACTTTCGGCAATATAGTCAATCTTACGGTGATTCGGATACTGTAATTATACATGATTACGCTAAATTGCCTACCACAAATGACCTACACAATATGTGACAAAAATCACTTGTCTTCTTGGCAGTTGAGGAGCATAATAGGGCGCTCTAGTCCGAGTATCATCCGCCTGCTGCAATTTTGAGGAAACTCAATGGGAAATAACACACCTGCGCGTTCGTCGCAGCAATTTCCGATCATCCCGGTAGTCACCCTGTTCGGTTTTCTGGCGGTCACGTTGATCGTCCTGCTTCAATCACAGGCGAGCCTGATGCCCAACTTGGTGAAGCCGACCGTCACCGTTCGCCCCACGCAGGCTGCGGTGGTCCCGACCGAAATCCCCCCCACCGTCGAAGCCACGCCCGAAGCGGTCGCGGTCAGTTATGACCCGGCGCAGATTTCTGCGGGTGAGCGGGTGATGATGGCGACCTGTTCGGCGTGTCACGGCATGAACGGGCGCGGGATTCAAGGCTTGGGCAAGGATATGCTGGATAGTGAATTCGTCGATGGCTTGAGCGATGCCGAACTGGTCGCCTTCATTCAGGTGGGTCGCCAGCCGTTTGATCCGCTCAACACGACCGGTGTACTGATGCCGCCGAGCGGTGGTAATCCTGCGCTCACCGAAGCCGACCTGTACAACGTGGTCGCGTGGATGCGCGTCAATGCCATCAACCCTGACCGTCATGCCGCGCTCGTGGCTGGTGGTGGCGCGGAAGCCGCTGCCGTCGAGCCAACCGTCGAGGTCACAACCGAAGCACCGGTGGGCACGCCGACGCCTTACGTCCTGCCGATTGACCGCTTCAACATCGGCGGCGCAACCGAAGAGGCGACCGCTGAACCCACGCCGACGACCTACGTCCTGCCGATTGACCGCTTCGGCGCGCGCGCTGCGACCGCGACGCCCGGTCAGTAACGATCAGCTCACCGCCCTTGCCCCCGTTCCACACCCGTGTGGAGCGGGGGTTTTTTGTTCCCCGCGCCGGTTATTTGCGCAGAATCTTCTCCATCGCTTTCCCCTTCGCCAGCTCGTCGATCAATTTGTCGAGGTAGCGAATTTCCCGCATGGTCGGTTCTTCGATGTTTTCCACCCGGACACCGCAGATCACGCCTTTGATCAACGCCCGCGCCGGATTCAACGCTGGCGCTTCGGCAAGGAAGGTCTCGACGTCGGTTTGTTTTTCCAACTGCGCTTCGAGTGCCTGTTGGCTGTAGCCGGTCAACCAGCGAATGATTTCATCGACTTCGGCTTTCGTGCGTCCCTTTCGTTCTGCCTTCGCCACGTATTCGGGATAGACGCGCGCAAAACTCATCGTGTAAATCCGATGCTTGATCATGCTGCCCTCCTTCTGCCTGCTCCGGTAGCTGGATTATAGCATGAGGCAGACATGCTGATGATTGTCGGAGAGTCGCAACGCCTGCAATCACGGACGCCCGTGCCCGTTGCCTTGACCCTGATCGCGACCGCGACCGGGCTGCGGCGTGGTCATGTCGTCATCTGATTCTCCGCCGCGCCGCACTTGCCCCGGCGCAAGATCACGGGGATGCACGCCCGACTCACGGATGATCTGTCCCCACCCTTCGCCGCCCCGGCGTCGTTCAAGGTACGAGTCGGCTGTTTCGCCGGTGGTTTCCGCCAGCACGTATGCCCGCGTGATTTCGCCGAAGCCGAAGCCGTCGCAGTGCCACCCGATCACCTCGTCATACGGCACGTCGAACCGTTCCGCGATCACTTCGGCTGCCGGGTGATCGGGACGGTTGCAGTCGTCCGCTTCATCGGTGGGGATTGCGGTGCTCTCCGGCGTCGGCGTGACATCCGGCGCGTCTAGCCATTCGAAGAAGATCACTTCGACCGTGTTTGTGCCGGGGAGCAAGTTGCCGAGTACGACGACGAAATCGCCCTGTTCCAAACCGACCGGGATCAACCCGCTCACGGAGATCAGCACGAAGTTGTTGACGCGGACGTTGCCCTGCGACAGATCAACCGCGCCGGTGATCAGCACGACGTTTTCCGGGTCAGCGGTCGGTGTGACCGCCTGTGCTGTCAGCGGTACGTGGGCAGCCAAACCGATGACGACCAGCAGCCCCGCTGCCAGTGCCAATCCGAGGCGATAGGATTGTTTGACCATTGTTGTAACACTCCTGCTAACTTTCATGATCTTAAAAACGTAAAAGTCCACAGGAATGTCACCGCCATTAGTACTATCGGGTGAGCTGCTTTTACCGCAGCGCCGCGATCAAGGCGTCGAAGCGCGCCGCCCGCTGATCGTAGGTGTGGTGCGCGTAGACATGCGCCTGCGCCCGCGCCGCCAGCGCCGCCCGTTCGGCGTCGTGACTGAGGATGGACGCCAGCGTATCGCGCAGATCGGCTTCATCGGTGTAAGTGAGGATCGTCTTGCCGCCGTCCACGTCGGGAAACCATGCCCGCGTCCCCGGCAAATCCTCCGCCACCTGACAAATCCCCGCCCCGGCGACCTCGAACAGGCGCAGATTGCCGCCATAGAAGACGAAATCGCCGTGCGTGTTGAAGCAAACCTTCGCCGCCGACAGAATTTTCAGCATGTCCTCGCCGAGCGCCTTGCCGCGCACGAACGGGCGCAGACTCTCCGGCACGTCGTGGACGCTCCAGATGCCGAGATCGAAATCGCGCAGCGCCTCTAAAGCTTTCACGCGGCGGCTGTAGAGCTGGTGCGGGACAAGCGTCCCGACGAAGGCGATGTCACAGCGATAGGCGCGCCGCTCCTCGCCGGTCAGCGGGTAGGGATGGTGGAAATCAGGATCGCACGCCGAGAGCGGCAGACATTCCATCCGCTGCGCGCCGAGTTCGAGCCATTGAATCCCGTGATAGTAATCGCTCGCCAGCACGAGGTCATACAGGCGGGCGGCGGCGCGATCAATCGGGTGCGAGAAGACAATCGGCGATGTGCCGCACGCATAGATCAGCTTGCAGCCGATCTCCGTCTGGATCGCCGCCAGCGTTTCGGGCAGGATCACCGTATTGTCGCCGACCATCCACAGGACATCGGGACGGAAGCGGCGCGCGTGCGCCAGCAGACCGGCATTCTTACGCCGCACATCGGGGTTGATCTGCGGCGGGATGCGGTTGAGCGCCGCGCTGATCAGCTTCGCCGGGGTGATCCGTTCGCTGTGCTTCTGCGTCTGCCGGATCGGCAGGTTGCGCCAGTACACGTCGAGCGTGTGCCCGCGCTTGATCAGCGCCTTTTCCCAGAAGTGCTGCGCCATGCTCGGCGGGAAGATCGGCGGGCGCGCGCCCGGTGGGGTCGCGGCGACGGCGGCGCGGAGCTGCTCAGGGTGATGTAAGGAAGCAACAAACAGGATTTTCATGACAATCAGCCATTAGCGATTAGCGGTTAGCGGTTAGCATTTAGCGTTATACCTGTTGGCATGGGGATCGGCAACCCCGTGCGCTACACTCATACTCGTTAAACCGCGCTTAGCTGTGGCAAAGCGCTAATCGCTAAAGGCTGACTTATGTCTGACAAAATCAACCTCGCCGTCGTCGGTGCGGGCTACTGGGGACCAAACCTGATCCGCAACGTCGCCGGGCTGCCCGACGCCGCGCTGCACACGGTGTGCGATGTGAACCCGAAGGCGCTGGCGCAGAACGCCGCCCGCTACCCCGGAGTCAAGACCACGCCCGATTACGCCGCCGTCCTCGCCGACCCCGATGTGCACGGCGTGGTACTGGCGACTCCCGCCTCGCTGCACGCTGCCATGACGCGGCAGGCGCTCGAAGCGGGCAAACACGTCATGGTCGAGAAGCCGCTCGCGCTGCGCTCCGACGACGCGGCGGCGCTGGTCGAACTGGCAGCAGCGAAGAATCTGCGTCTGATGGCGGGTCACGTCTTCGTCTACAACCCCGCCGTGATCGCGCTGCGCAAGCTGGTGCACGACGGCACGTTGGGGCGCGTGCAGTATCTCTACTCGGCGCGGCTGAACCTCGGCATCGTCCGCGATGACCTGAACGCGCTGTGGAATCTCGCGCCGCACGATTTCAGCATCCTCAACTACGTGATCGGCGCGCAGCCCTTAACCATTGCGGCGCGCGGATTCAAGCTATTAGGGCGTAAACTAGAAGATGTAGCGTTCGTCACGCTGGAATACCCCGGCGGCGTGATCGCGCATGTGCATGTAAGCTGGATCGACCCGGGGAAGGTGCGGCGCATGACGGTGGTCGGCGACGCCAAGATGGCAGTCTACGACGATGTCAGCAGCGATGAGCGGCTGCGGATTTACGACAAGGGTGTGATGCCCGACTCGCTGCCGGATGCTTACGGCGAGTTCAAGATGATCACCCGCGCGGGTGATATTACCATCCCCAAGCTCGACACGACCGAACCGCTCAAAGCCGAATGTGCCCATTTCGTGAGTTGTATCAAGTCGGGCGCGACGCCCATCAGTGATGGGGTAGAAGGCTACCGCGTTGTGCGGATGCTGGAAGCCGCGCAGGAATCGCTGGAGAACGACGGGCGATCAGTGGTGCTGAATCTCGCCTACTGATCCTGCCCTTTTGCGTGGAAGCAGGAAGATTATGAACGATATTCAGGAAAGCGTCGGCTATCTGCTGGCGCAGTTGTGTAAGGCGCATCGCTACGCCATCGACTCGTGCCTCGGCGAAATCGGGCTGCACGTCGGGCAGGAGATGATCCTTGCGCAGTTGTGGGATCATGACGGACAGTCGCAGTCGCAGCTTGCCGGGGAAATGTGCGTCGAACCGCCGACCGTCACCAAGATGCTGGCGCGCATGGAACGCGCGGGCTTGGTCGAACGCCGGAGCGATCCTTCCGATGCGCGGGTGTCGCGCGTCTTCCTGACCGAAGACAGCCGCCAGATTCGCAGCGAGGTCGATCACACATGGACATCGCTGGAAGCCAAGATGCTCGAAGGCTTGACCGACGCGGAAGAAGCGCTGCTGCGCCGCATCCTCAAGCAGATGTACGACAACATCAGTAGCTAAGTGCTCGATCTGGTAATTGATTGACGGGCGCAC
>JACSRG010000185.1 GCA_014879865.1 Anaerolinea sp. | reverse complement strand
GATCATCCCGGCGATTCCGTCAGTGTCACGGTGGCGGGTGAGTCGGGGGGTATGCTAACGGCGACGTTCCCCGGCGTCGGGGCGACGACTCAACTTGTCGATGCGGCGGGCGCGCTGGTGGTCGAGTCCGTCGGCGGGCATGTTGACGGGATGGGTTTGCTGATTGATCCCGGTACGTATCAGTTCACGCTGGTGAGCAGTGGTTTGTCGGCAGAAGCTGTGGCAGGTGTACGCCTCGTGTCGGCGGATGATGTCGGGATAGTAGCGCTGGTTGCGCCTGCCAGCACGCAAGCGGCTGTCATGGCGAATGCTACCTGTACCGCCGTCGTCGCGGTGAGTTCAACCAATCTCCGCAGTGGACCCGGCACCGGCTATACTGTCATCGGGTATGGCTACCGTGATCAGGTGTTCGAGGTAGGCGGGCGTAATACGGAAGACAATTGGGTGTTGGTCGCATTAGGCGGCGGAGCATCAGCTTGGGTGTCACGCAGTACCGTCCAGACTCAAGGTGATTGCGCTGCTCTGACCGCTTTCAATATCCCGCTGCGTGATGCTCAACCCGCGCCGCTGGTGATCACCGGGTCAAGTCAATCATCCGGTAGTTACGGGGATGACGACGATCACGACGAACATGAAGAGCACGAGGATGACGATCACGAAGATGGCGAACACGACGACTAAGGTTGACCCTGCTGGTTCCACCCGGAATCAGCAGATAAACAGCGCATAACCTAGGTAAAAGGAAGCACAGACAGACTATGAACATATCATCGCTTGCCTCTGAACGTCGTTTTCCAAAATGGTTGGTATGGGGTATCGGACTTCTGCTCGTCGTTTTCGTCCTCATGCAGTTGGTGCGTTTTGTTGTGCCGGATTTTCAGCTTGATAACCCGCCGGTGACGCAGCAAGTCATGTGGAGTTCGCCGGAAGCCGAACAGCTTTGGAAGCAAGCGTGCGCCGACTGCCATTCGAATGAGACCGTTTACCCGTGGTATTCGTATGTCGCTCCGGTGGGTTGGTTAGTGGCGCACGATGTGCATGAGGGACGAGAAAACCTGAACATCTCAACAGATCGGCGGATCGAATGGGACGAAATGATCGAAGAAATCGAAGAAGGTGGAATGCCGCTGCCCAATTACGTGCTGATGCACCCGGATGCCAACCTAACTGACGCTCAAAAAGAGACTCTGATGGCAGGCATCCGCGCGACCTTCCGCTAATTCCCTTCCTTTCAAGCCCGGTGGAGGCAAATAAACACCCTCCACCGCTAGGAGCACTGACCCATGAACAAAGACAAATCGACCGCCCACCTTGACCTCATCATCTTGATTGCCAGCCTCATCGTGATCGCCGTCTCGGTAGTGTGGATGGTCAACACGGGCGTCTTCAGCGTGACACTGATCGAAGACACTAAGCTGGCATGGCATCTCGTGCGCTCGTCTGGGATCGTCGCCTACGTACTGCTGATGGGATCGACGCTCTGGGGGCTGTTCATCAGCGCGCAGTTTGTCAAAGACTGGTCACCGGGCGTGGTGTCGATGACGCTGCACAGCACGATCTCGTGGTTGGCGCTTGTCCTTGGGCTGATTCACGCCCTGCTGCTCATGTTCGACGGTTACTTCGCCTACACCCTCGGCGACCTGTTTATCCCATTCACGGGACCCTACCGCCCGGAAGCAGTCGGTTTGGGTACCCTCGCATTCTGGCTAATTGTCGTAGTGACGTTGAGCTTTCCGCTTAAGAAGTGGCTCGGTCATTTTGTTTGGAAGAAGCTGCACTTCGTCAGCTATGCCGCTTTCGGGTTGGTGTCGCTGCACGGCTTGTTTGCGGGAACAGAAGGAACGAATCTGGGCTTACGGCTGCTCATCGGGATGGGTGTGCTGCTCGTCGTGCTGCTGCTCGGCATTCGCACAGGCAGAACGCACGAGAAAAATGCGCGTTCTGCCCCCCGCAAGCGTGTTCAGTCATGAGACCGCCCGGCGCGGCAGCCGGACAGTGAATTCTGATCCGCGCCCCGCGCCGGGACTGCTCGCTTCAACCTGCCCATCGTAGTGATCAAGGATGGCTTTAACGATGGACAGTCCTAAGCCATTCCCGCTGAACCTACCGCGCGCAGTCTCCGAGCGATAAAAACGCTCAAACAGATGCGTTCGCTGTTCTTCGCTATAGCCAATCCCGGTATCGTTCACTTGAATGGTAACCATCTGCGGCGTGTGCGACACCGTCATCTGGATATGTCCCTGTTCGGTGTATTTGATGGCGTTCGACAGTAGATTATCGACGATCACACGCAGATCGTTAGGACTCAGGGGTAATTCCGGTAAATCAGACGCGATCTGAGCGGTAAACTCCAGCCGCTTGGCTTCGGCTTCAATGCGCCAATGCCGAACGATGTCATGCAGGATGGAAACGGTATCGGTGACGACGCCGTTTTGTGTGTGCCGCCCTTCATCAATCCGTGCCAGTACCAACAGTGACGACACGAGTTCCGCCATGTGATCGATTTCCTGCTGAATTTCGGCGAGATAGGTTTCGCGCTCGTCCTTCGGCAGGGTCTCATCGCTCAACGCTTCGGCGCGCAGCTTGAGTGTCATCAACGGCGTCCGCAGTTCGTGTGCAGCATTGCTGACAAAACTCCGCTGCGTTCTCATCAGCGTTTCGAGCTGGCCCGCCATGAAATTGAGCGTCTCACCAAGCTGACCGATTTCGTCCTGTGTGGTGACGTGAATGCGCGTATCCAGCGCCCCATGCGCCATGTTCAGCGCCGAATTGCGGAGATGCTGTACGGGACGCGAAATCGTACTCGACACCCACAGCGACGCGCCGATCACCAGCACGATCACCGGCAGCGTCGCTATCGCCAGTTCTATGTAACGTCGGTACACCTCAGCGTAGGCAGGAGCCATCGGCTCGGACAAAACCAGATAGCCGAGTGCTTCGCCCTCGTACCGGACGGACACGGCGAGATATAACGCCGCTTCTCCCATGTGATTTGGGCGGATGTCCGATCCGATCTGCGCCGTGTCGGCTTCGACGAGCTCGGGCGATGCTGGCACGCGATCCACCTGCTCATAACCGGTGTTGGCGGTGTAACCCACCACCCGGTGATTTCGGTCGAGAATCAGATAGTCGTGTCCCACTTCTTGCTGAAGCGTCGCCAACATGCGTCCGATTCCGCCTTCGTCCTCGCCTTCGAGGTAATGTCCGAGCGGTTCGGCAAAGGTCGCCGCAACGAGCAGCGCATCCGTTTCCAGATGATGCTGATAGAATTCAAGCGTAGCGGCTTCAAGCTGGCGTCCGGCTATGAGAAACTGCACCGTGCCGCCCACAAACGTGATCACGATGAAAATGACGAGTATGCGCTGGCGAATGGTCAGCCGGTTGAGCATGGCATTTAGCTCCCTTCGGGATCGGTAAACCGGTAGCCAACGCCCCGAATCGTTTGCAGATAGACTGGATTTGCCGGATCGGTTTCCAATTTCGCGCGCAGCCAGCTCATATGTACATCGAGCGTCCGGGTATCGCCAAGCCAGTCCGTCCCCCATACTTCATCGAATAACCGTTCGCGTGTGACGACTTTGCCGAGATTGGTCATGAGCAGAGACAGAATCTCGAACTCTTTCTGGCGCAGCGCGAGTTCTTGCCCGCCGCGCGTAACCATGTGCGCTTCAAGATCGAGCGTGACCTCGCCGACTGCGATCCGCTGCGGTATCTGCTGCCCCTGATCGAGGCGTACCCGGCGCAGCATTGCCCGTACATGCGCCTCCAGCTCCTTGTAGCCGAATGGTTTGACCAAATAGTCGTCAGCGCCAAGCTCCAAGCCTTTGATCCGGTCGGTGCTGTCGTCGAGCGCCGTCAGCATAATGATCGGCATCGTGCTGTGCGTGCGGATCGCCTGACACACCTGCCAGCCATCCAAGCCGGGCATCATCACGTCGAGGACAACCACGTCCGGTTTTTCGACCAGCGCGAGGCTTAGCCCGGCGTGACCATCGTTGGCGACCGTTACCCGGTAGCCCCCGCGCTCAAACGAAGAGCGCAGGGGGTCGGTCAATTTGCGTTCATCATCAATCAGGAGAATATGTGCCATTGTGTGCAGCCTTATCAACTGCACACGATTCTACCGCCGATCAGGAAGATGGGGGGCACGGTGGCTTACGTGCAGCCGCGAAACCTGCATCACGCGGCACGAGTCAGCGAAACGTATATTCAAAGAACTCGGCGAGCAGCAACGTCTCATCGTCGGCAGTGGGCGTGAAGGTCGTACCCAGAATATCGCTGGCGCTGTTGGCGCGTCCCCGCCCCGTGCTGACGACCGCCAGATTGACCCGCGCCGGATTGCCAACGAGATCACGGGGTAGGAATAGTTCAATCACGGACGGCGTTTCGTTGACCAGCGCCGCGCCCCCTGTGAATGCGATCTCCTGCCAGTCTGCTTCCCGCCACGCGTTCAGTGTGTAACTCGCGCGGGTCGATCCACGTTCGTCGGTGATTTTGATGTCGAGGCGATATTCCGGCTGGAAGGGGACGGCAGCAGTGATCGGGCGTCTGCCCGCATCGACATCTGCCCCCTGTGCGTCACCTGTCGTGTCGAGGTAGATGAGATAGCTCCCCCGGTTGCTGAACACATCGCCCGCTGTCGTAATCGCCATGTAAAACGCAGCATCGTCATTCCGGGCATAAAAATCGGTCAAGTCCAGCGCGGCGACGTCGTTGAGGACATCACCTGTCTCATCGGCGACGAAGGGATCACCGTAGTCCGGCTCGATTACGCCATCGGGGAGCGCCGCCGGATGCAGATACGTATCGCGCAGGAAGTCAATCCCTTCGATGACTTCGTTCTCATGCTGAAAGTCGAAGAAGGTGGCGTTTTCCCAGTGCGATCCCTGCCCCCATCGAGTTGAGCATCTGGTCGAGACCCACGCGGGCTCCCAGTAGACGACGCCGAGCGCCCCGTTGCTGATCAATGCCTGCGTGAGATCCGTCATGAAACGGCGCTGACCTTCCGGGCTGAACGGATAGCCGCGCGTCCCCTGATCAAGCAGATTATCTGCTGTGTCGCCAGCATTTTCGCGTGTCCAGCCATACGCTGTCTCGACGACCATCACGTCTTTGCCGAACTGCTGGCGCAGCGCCGTCACCTGCGCCCCCATATCGCCGATGGAGAAGGTGCTCCACTGCGGGTAGTAGGACACGCCGATCACATCAAAATCGGCGATCCCCGCCGCCTCTGCCTGCGTGAACCACCAGCCGGTATTCTCTGGTTGGGCGACATGCAGCACGATCTTCACGTCATGCCCCGTGTCCGCATTGAACGCGCGGACGGCGCGAATCCCGGCGTTGAACATCTGCGCGTCATGTGTCCAGTCTTGGTCGCTGCCACGCTTCAAAATGCCGCCATTGGTCTCGTTGCCGATCTGCACGAATGCCGGGACGAGATTCTCCGCCGCGAGTTCGGTCAGCACGTCGGCGGTGTACTGGTAGACGGCGTCCGCCAGTTCGGGATCATTCAGCTCAGCCCATGCTGCCGGGATTTCCTGCGATCCGGGGTCTGCCCACGTATCCGAGTAGTGAATATCCAGCAGGGTAGACATGCCGGCTGCCTGTGCACGGGCGAAGGTGCGTTTCACATCGTCGAGCGTGCTGTAGTCTGTCCAGTCAGGGTTGTGCCACAGGCGCGCACGTACCAGCGTCGCATTGTGTTCCGCAAACAGCACAAAGGGATCGCGTGGCTGTCCGTCCTCGCGGTAGATCGCGCCGCAGTCCTCCATTTCATTGACATACGACAAATCGACGCCGAAGTAGAACGGTCGAAGCGCGGCTTGTGCCCACGCGATCACGGGCAGGATGAGCGCCAGCACAACGATCAATCCGCAGAAAACTAGCCGTCGCATCGCATTTAACCTTTAACCGAACCTGCCGTCAGCCCATCGATCACGTATTTTTGCAGCGGAATGTAGATCAGGATGATCGGGATGGCTGCCAGCACCGCACCGGCGGTGATCATACCAAAATCCCGGTCGAAACGATCCGTCTGGAACAATTGCAAGCCGACCATGACCGTCAGGTTGTCCGCGCTCTTCAGCAGGACACGCGCGATGACGAAATCTCCGTATGCGGCGATGAACGTCAGCACGCCGATGGTGATGACGATGGGCGTCATGATCGGTAGGATGATATGCCGGAAGGTTTGCCACGGTGTCGCCCCATCAACCAGCGCCGACTCATCGAGTTCAAGCGGGATGCTGTCGATGTACGCTTTGACGAGCAGCACGTTGATCCCCATTGATCCGGCGAC
>JACSRG010000895.1 GCA_014879865.1 Anaerolinea sp. | reverse complement strand
TAGCGTCGCTGCAAGGCGATGAAGTGATTCCAGATCGTAGACGCGACAAAGATCATGTGCCGCAGCTTCTTGTCTTTCTTGTCGCAGCGGTACAGTCGATATTTATAGCTCTTACGGATCGTGATAGAATCACTCATGCTTTCGGCGCTCCCACGCCGGAGGCGGTGGTAGGTGTTCAAGCATCTACCACCACCCTCTATTATCGCCGATTTTCACTCAACCTACAAGCATTTACGCCTTATATCCCCGTACCTAAAGGCAGGGGTCTTACGGCGCTTTTTCGATAAAAAATCGGGACGCGCTTCGGCGCGTCCCTACGAACGATGCTTGAACTCTTACCAATTAACCGGGGATGTAGGCTTCGAACTGGCTGCACAGTTCTGGCTGTGTCGCCGCGTAAAGATACAGGATCGTCTCGTTGTTGACGACGAACGATCCCGACCCGGTACACGGTTGGACAGCTTCTGCCTGTGCGCTCATGCTGTCGCCGAGACCGCCAAGCGCGCACGGGATGAAGTTATTGACGATCCGGTTCTGGTTGACCATTGCCAGCGCGCCCACCGCCGGGACTTGTCCTTGAACAATCTGACCGATGTCTACCTGTGTGTAGACCTTCGCGCCGACCGCGCCCACGTTCTGATAGCACTGAATCATGCTGTCGATCTGCGCGACCAGCGCCGCCGTGACGAGATTGCCTGTCACCAGCGATGCGCCACCGCCGACCGCCGTGATCGCGTCTACGATGCTGTCGGCATCGACGGCAGTGTAGCCCGGAATGTTGGGGAGGTACTGCTGGACTGCCGAGGCATCATTTGCCGTGTCGCCCGTCGTCGGTACGGCATCGACAATCGTCCCTGTGTTCAAACTGCACGCTGCCAGCAGAGTCACGCCGAGCAGCAGCGCGAGGAAGTGCAAGGGTTTACGAAACATCCAACGCTCCTTAAGTTGAGACAACTCAACGTTCATTATAGCGGAATTCGATCTGTGCCTCCCCCCTGCCATTTGGGGGTCGCTTTTCTTACGGACTGTTTGGCTCTTCAGGCGCGTCGGCTGCTGTGGCTGCGGGTTTGGGTTCTTCGGTGCGCCAGCTTTCGATCAGGATCAGCAGCACGCCGAAGACAATCGCATGATCTGCCAGATTGCTCACATTCGAGATGACGCCGGGGATGGTGTAATGGATGAAGTCCACGACCGCGCCGTGATCGAGGCGGTCAACCGCGTTGCCGAGCGCGCCGCCGCTCACTAAGCCGATGCCGTAGCGGGTAATTCGCGCGGAGTCGGGTAGGCGCGGGTAGAAGATGATCATGGCGATGATCACGATGACGGCGATCACGAGGAAAATATCGCCCGCCTGCGGCAAAAAGCCGAACGCCGCGCCGGTATTGTAGCTCAGGGTGATCTGAAACAGCGGCACGAGCGCGGGAATCGGCTGCGCGGTCTCGCCGAAATCCAGTTCCGCCAAGACCAATCGCTTGGTCAGTTGATCGACCCCCAGCGTCAGGGCGATCACGATCCCCAATATCAGCCACTTCCGTGCCATTTGCTGCTCCATTCGTTACCCGATGGGGAGGATTGTATCACGGCGTGCGGTTAGCGTGCCCGTTCGAGCAGGGCGGTCACATGACTTTCCCATGTGACCGGGTCGGCTGCATACAATCCGCTGTGACCCGCTGACGGGAAAATGACGAGCGTTTTCGGTTCTCCGGCGGCGGCATAGAGCGCGTGCGCGTTGTCCACCGCGATCAGCGCGTCGAGTTCACCGTGCATGATCAGCAGGGGACGCGGTGCGACCGCCCCGATCTCGTCCACCGGGCGCAGATCGTGCATACGTGCCCCGGCTTCCTGCTCACAGAAAAACAGGATGAGCGGCGCAAACGGGAAGGGCGGCAGTCCGGTAGCGTGACGAACCCCGTTGGCGATGTTCTCTTCCAGCGTGCTGAAGGTCGATTCCACGATCACCGCGCGCGCTTCGGGCAGCAGCGCCGCCGCGCGAATGACTGCTGCGCCGCCCATCGACTCGCCGTGCAAGATGATGCTGTCCGGGTTAACGGCGGGTTGGCGCTGCATGAAGTCGAAGGCGGCGATCACATCGGCACGTTCGACATAGCCGAGCGTGGTCAAACTGCCCCCGCTCGCGCCGTGCGCACGCAGATCGAACAAGAGGATGCCATAGCCCCGTTCGGCGTAAAACGCCGCGCGCCGCAGCATCGACGTGCGGTTGCCGCCATTGCCGTGAACGAGGATCACGCCGGGGGCAGCGGCAGCGGACGGCGTGATATACCAGCCCGCCAGCGTCACGCCGTCGGCGGTCGTCAGCGTGATGTCCTGCCATGCGCCGATTCCGGCATCCGAGGGGAGCGCGGTCAGTGGCAGCCGCGCAGGGTGCATGATCGACACGGCGAACCAGCGCGAGATCAAGACAACCCCGCCCACCAACGCGAGAACGATCAGCAGCAGCGCGAACAGAAACAAGCGACGGACTTTCATCACCGCTACGCCACGGCGACACCCTGCCGTTCTTCGATCAAGCGTTCATAGATGTCTACGACTTCGTCCATCATCGCGGGCCATGTCTGCGTCTCGGCGAACCGGCGCGCGGCGCGCCCCATCTCCGTGATGCGCTGACGGCTGGTGGCGATCCGTGCCACGCCGTCGATCAAGCCGTCGATGTCGTTGACGTCGAAGGTATAGCCGGTCACGCCTTCCTCGACGACATCGCGCACGCCGCCGACTCGCGATGATACGACAGGCAGTCCCGCCGCCATCGCTTCGACCACGACCAAGCCGAACGTTTCGAGCGCGGAGGGGAAGGTGAAAATATCGGCGCTGGCGTATGCCTGCGAGAGCGGTTCGCCTTTCATATAACCCATGAATTTGACGGGCAGTCCGGCAAAGTGTTTTTCGAGATCGGCGCGGGCGGGACCATCGCCGACGATGGCGAGGCGCGTGCCGGGGACACGCTCCAGCACGGGCTTGATCTGGTCGATCTGCTTTTCGGCGGAAACACGCCCGACATACAGCAGCAGCGTATCGTCAGGATGCCCGTCGGAAAGCTGGTCGCGCATGGCGCTGTTTCTGAAGCGCGGATCGAAGCGCTCAGGATCGACGCCTCTCTTCCATAAGCCGACCTCTTTTACGCCGATGCGGTACATATCGTTCTGGATCAGCTTGGACGGGGCGAGGGAGTAATCCGCCGCGTTGAAGACGACGCGCGTCACCAAGTCGGTGACGGGTTCGAGGAAGCCGACATGATAATGATGGGCGATGCGCGCCACATCCAGATGGAACGAGGCGAGCGTCGGCACGTTGAGCCGCTTCGCCATCATCATACCGGGGATGCCGATCAGAATCGGGTGGATGAAATGGGCGATGTCCGGCTTGAACTTTTTCAACTGCTGGTACGTCGAAGGCGTCGGCGGACCCACGCGCAGTTCAGGGTACATCGGGAAGCGAATCCCCGGCACGCCGATCACCGGGGCGGTGTTGTAGCGCTCCACGCCCATTTTGGGCGCAACGACGACGGTTTCGATGCCGCGCTTTTCCAGATGGTCGAGCAGCAGGCACACCACCGTGACAATCCCGTCGATTTTGGGCAAAAACGTTTCGGTGAATACGGCTACGCGCATGTTGACCCTTTTCAGCAAAATGGAGTCCCGATTAACAAACACTCAATGCGGACAAAGGTCACACTTTTTCGAAGGCATATTTACGAAGTTTTCGTTAGAATTAGGTTGTTGAACATACACTGAGTCGCGGACTACCCATGAGCTCTGACATTCTCGTGAAACTGGATGATCGTGTGCGTTTGATGTCAGGTTTGCTGGCAGCGACGCGTTACCCGGAAGTCTCGCAGCAGAAGAAACCGCACGGCACCCACGCCCACGCCCGCGCTACGAAGAAGCTGGTCGCGCCGTATGTGAATCACCCGGCGGCACTGGCGCTGCAACTGCTCCTCGACCAGAATGCCCCGCTGGAAGCGATCTTCTCGCTGGCGTTGGTGCTGCGTCCCGCCGATTTCGGGATCGACAAGCCGCCGCGCTGGATGCCGCCCGCGTGGAATGATCAGCTCGGCGATTTTCAGAACGCCACGCAGATCGCGGCATGGTGGGCGCACGAGGACGCAGCGTGGAACAAGGCGCTTACCGACACAGAGACGATCCTCAATACGATGAGGCTGAAGGCGCTGTTTGAGCCGTATGTCGGCGAAGTCAAAGAGCGGTTGGTCTTCATCCCGAACATCTGCTACCCGACGGATCAGGAAGTCAGCTTCCGCATCGGCGGCGATCTAGTGGCAATCGTCCCGCCCCGGCTAGCGTGGGGCGACAGCCCGCCATGGCCTTTCGCCGAGGACGCGGGACACCTGTACCGCGCGGCGATCAATGCTTACGGTCGCCTGCTGATGTCGGCGTATCTGCGCGCCAACCCGGAGAAGCTGACCGAGGTCGAGAAGTCGCCGCTGCCGGTCACGGACGCGATGAAAGCCGCCTATCCGACATGGGCAGAGCAGTTCACCGAGTTGTTCGTCAAAGGGGCAGTGGCGATCTACCTTGAAGATCATGTCAACCAAGCCGAGGCGAACGCTTTTGTGCTGATGGAACGCAAGGTCAGCGGGTTGGATAAGCTCCCCGGCGTGATCAGCGTGCTGCGGCGCTACCTGAGCGAACTCGAAGCAGGGCGCTATACGAATCTGCTCGATTTCCTGCCATCGTTCCCGCGTCATCTGCGCGTCGCCAACCGGATTGTGACGTTGTGACCTCTGGAATCAAAAGCGGCAGTCCATATGGGCTGCCGCCTTGTTCTGCATCAGTTGAGAAACTCGCCTGCCTACAGATTGACTCGCCGTCCGAAGATCAGCGACACGACGAATAGAATCAGGAAGACCACGAACAGAATCTGCGCGATCCCCGCCGCCGTTCCCGCAACGCCCGTGAAACCGAGGAACGCCGCGATCAACGCGATCACGAGGAAGATAATCGCCCAACTCAACATCGTTATTGCTCCTCTCCTCTGACCATGATGCCCTCCATGTAAGTTCGTCTGAAAGGCAAGTTACAATCAGTATATCGAAATCTAGTTTGAAATGATCATCTCATGCTGCTTTTCTCATCAATTTTTAATTACAATATTAATAACAGCAAAGTAGAAGTAGCGCATTTTCCCCCGTCTAGGGGTATACTGGAAGTGTGAGTTGAACCAATTTTCATCAAGGAGTATCGTATTTTGTCTACCAAACGATTCACCTTATTCGTGCTCGTCGTTGGGTTACTGCTTGGCGTGTTTTCGGTCGCACAAGCACAGGATGCGACACCGGCAATCGCGCCGACTGCCTGTGAGCAGCCCGGCACTCTGACCATGTGGGTGTGGGATGAAAACTGGGCGGAGATCATCGGCGCTGCCATCGAGGAGTGGAAGACCGATTACTGCCCCGGCGCGGAAGTGGATTTGCAGGTGCAGCCGTGGGCGCAGTACTGGGATCTGCTGCGGACGAATGCGGCGGGCGGCGATCTGCCTGACGTGTTCAATATGTCGCAAGATCGCTTCTTCTTCTATGCCAGCAACAACGCGCTGCTCGATCTTCAGCCGTATCTCGATGCGGCAGGCGTGGATACGTCGCTGTGGGGCACAGGCATGATCGACCCGTACCGCTGGGGCGACGAGAGCGATCTGTACGCCACGCCGGTCAACTGGGACACGATTGCGATCTATTACAACCAAGACCTGTTCGACGCGGCGGGCGTAGAGTATCCCACGTCTGAATGGACATGGGACGAATTCGCGGATGCGGCATACGCGCTGACCAACCCCGACGCCGATGTCTACGGCGCAGCGGTTTACAGCGAGTATCAGGCGGGTTACCCCAACTGGATTGCGGCGACGGGCATCCCGCCGATTGTCGGCGCGGGACGCACGCAGTGCACACTGCGCGAACGGTCGAGCCTTGATGCCCTGAACTTCCTGCAAGGGCTGTACGCGGACGGCGTCATGCCGAGCGTGTCGATCATGGGCGGCGCGTCGGCGGACGATGCGTTCAACTTCTGGCTGTCCGGGCGCGTGGCGATGGTCGCGGGCGGCTCGTGGAAACTGCCGGATGCGCTGGAACAGGCGACGTTCAACTGGGACGTCGTGCAGCTTCCGCGCAACCCCGAAACCGGGCGCACGCGCTCGATTTTGCACTCGGTCGGCTATGTGGCGGCGGCGAACAGCGATCAGCCGGATCTGGCGGCGAACTTGGTACTGTTCCTGTCAAGCGACGAGGGTCAGCGCTACTTCGCAGAAGCGGGCGGCGTCGCTCCGGCGAACCCCGGT
>JACSRG010000350.1 GCA_014879865.1 Anaerolinea sp. | reverse complement strand
GATCGTCGGGCTGAGCATGGGCAGCGTCACGTAGCGAAAGCGCGCCCAGTTGTTCGCGCCATCGATCTCTGCCGCTTCGTACAGCACTTCGGGGATGCCCTTGAGTCCTGCCAGATAGATCACGATCTGCCCGCCAATCGTCCACCAGCTCATGAGGATGAGCGAGGGCAGCGCCCAGTTTTCGTCCAACAGCCAGTTTGGACCTTTGATGCCAAACACGCCGAGCACCAGATTGAGCAGCCCGCCTTCCGGGCGAAAGATGTACAGCCACAGGATGGCGACGGCAATGCTGCTGAGAATCGAGGGGATGAAAAAGATGGTGCGCCAGAAATTGACGCCGCGTAGATTCTGTGACAGCACCATCGCCAGCGCCAGCGCGATGATCGTCCCGCCCGGCACGCTGCCGAGCGCGAACAGCAAGGTCACGCGCAGCGACTGCCAGAAGGTCGCATCGTTGAAGATGCGTTCGTAGTTCCGTAAGCCGACCCACACGGGCGGCGAAAGTAAATCGTAGGATGTGAACGAGAGATACAGCGAGCGCAGCATGGGGTAAGCGAGGAAGACCAGAAAGCCGCCCAACCATGGGAGAATCAGGGCATAGAACCAGAGTGCTTCCCGGCGCAGCAGCGTGGAACCGGTCTTCTTTTTTGGGGGACGTACAGCCATCACAAAAGTCCTTCACCTGTCGGTGGTAAGATCAGTGGGGGTGCGCAGCCGCAAGCCGCGCCCCCACTGATGCGATGTTACGTCGTTTACGTCTGCCCACCCTCCGCGATACACGCGTCCGCCTCGGCGACCAGCGCATCCAGTTCCGCCTGAATGTCAATCGCATCGCCGCCATCCGCCAGCAGCCGTTTCATCAGGTCGCTTGCCGGAGTCGCCACGCACGGGCTGTAGTACGGCGAACGCAGTTCTTCCAGCGGACCGAGGTGCTGGGTTTCGGCGATGAAGACGCTCCAGTACGGGTCTTCCTCACGCTGCATTTCTTGCGAGACAACCGGGTTGCCGCTGAGCGCCTTGAGCGCAAACACACGCTGACCGGGTTCCGTCGTCAGCCACTTCAGGAGTTCCCACGCGGCATCAGGATTCGGGCTCTGACCGGAGATACCCCAGCCCATCCACATCAACACACTCGAACGACCACCGGGACCCGTCGGGACAGGGACAACCTGCCATTCCAGATTCGGCGTTTCGTTGAACACGTCCTGCCACCATGGACCATGGAAGGTCACGCCCATAGCGATCTTGCCATCTTGGAACATCTGCACGCGACCACCCTCGACCGCGCCAATCTCGGTTGCCGACGGCGCAACGTGGTGTGCGAAGATCAGATCACGATACCATTCCAGCGCTTCGACTGCTGCCTCGCTGTTGAGCAGTCCGGCGGTGCTCGTGCCGTCGTCGCTGATGGTCAGCGTACCCCATGCCTGCAAATAGCTTTGCATCCCGCGCCACCAACCGTCATTGATGATGTCAATGCCCCACTGGACAATGTTTTCAGGATCGAAGTCCGGGCTGGCGGCATTGTTGCCGTTCGCATCCACTGTCAGTTCCATCGCGATGTCGAGCGCGTCGTCCCATGTCCAGCCCTCTTCGGGGTAGGAAATACCGGCGGCGTCAAACAGCGCCGTGTTGATGTAGAACGCGCTGGTGCTGTAGTCCTTCGGCAGCGCGACGGGATGTCCATCGTAGAAGCCCTGCTGGTAGATGCCCTCATACACATCCACGCCGATCTCGATCCCATTTTCGCCGGTGATGTACGGCTCTAGGTCGATGTACGCCTGTCCTTCCGACGCTTCCATGTAGAGCGCAGCCCATTCGGGCGGATACGCCATCAGGTCAGGGCTGGTGCCTGCCGCCAGCCATGTCAGGCGGCGCGTGTTCTGCTCATCGCCGATGTTCGGCTCAAGCACGACGTCGATGCAGGGATATTCTGCTTCAAAGGCTTCAATCACCTGATTCATGTATTCGACGCGGTCACCGCTCGACCAATCGTCGACTCGCAGTGTCACCGGATCGCGCCCTTCGCAGAAATCGCTCTGGGCGGCGACTGGACTGAGCGTCAGCACTAGGAGTGCCAACACCACTAGAAGAATACTTTTGCGTACCATAGGTCTATACCTCTCTGAAAAGTAATCTAATCATCGCACTGACATGATCTAGTTGAATTCTAGTCGAAAAATGAGTTTCTCGTCAACAATCTCGTCTGCTTTGAGAGGAATCTCCCATTTGACATAGACATCTGCTTTCCGATATAGTTGAAAGGTATAGACCTATTTATGCACCTTGTGCAGACTAATTGACACATGTCTGATTTATTAAGCCGTACACCGGACGCTCCGCCGCTTCATGTCCAAGTGAGTCGCATCCTCAAAGAACGCATCGTCAGCGGCGCGTGGAGGAGCGGCAGCAGCATTCCCGCCGAGAAAGAACTGTGCGAGGAGTTCGGCGTTGCGCGGGGCACGATCCGCCAAGCGCTGCAAACGTTGGAGAGTGAAGGGGTTCTTCACCGCCAGCAGGGTCGCGGGACGTTCGTGATCTACACGCCGAACCAACCGCCATCACGGCAGCTTGCGTTCGTCGTTCCCTATGTGCGCGACTCCTCCCTCCCCGCCATTCTGATCGGCTTCCAGCAGGTCGCCGAACAGGCGAATTTCTCTGTCGTCTTCAACCATGTCAACAACAGTATTGAGCAGCAAGAGCGCGTCCTGCGTAAACTCGTCGGCGATGGCACTGCCGGGATCGCGCTGTATCCAGTCGACTCGGAAACTCAGCCGGAGATCGAAGCGCTCGTCCGGGCACGCTATCCGCTGGTGCTGATCGACCGCTACCTGCGTGGCACTTCGACCGACTACGTGATGAGCGATCATTTTGGCGGCGCGCTGCGCGGGACACACTACCTCCTCGCTCAGGGACACCGGCGCGTCGGCTTCGTGAGCTGGCTGTCACCGGCGGTCAGCATGGAGCACCGCTACCTTGCCTATGCACAGGCGCTGCTGGAACGCGGTATCCCGGTCGATGAAGCGCTGGTCTGCCGCGTTGAAGGCTACCCGCTGATCGATCTCTCGCCCCTCTGCGAGTACTTATCGTCCCCCGGTCGCCCGACGGCGGTGTTCGCCGCGAATGACCAGATCGCAATCGCGCTCTACCGGGCGGCGGCGATTGTCGGTCTCGCCATCCCGAAAGACCTGTCCATCCTCGGCTTCGATAACCTCGATGTGTCCGACCATCTCGACCCGCCGCTGACGACGCTGGCGCAGCCGTTCGTCGCCATCGGTCAGGAGGCGGCGAAGATTCTCATCCGGCGCGTCAAAGGCGATGGCGGCGCGCTTGAGCAAATCAGCCTGCCGCCCGAACTGGTGATTCGCAATTCATGCAACCGCCCCGAAATCCTGAACGCATCCTAAAAGAAACGAGAGGCGTAACTGTGACCGAACCCTCGACCGCACAAACCAATGAACGCACCTTGCTCTACTACACCTTCGGCAATCACATGCATTGGGTAGACATGGAATGGCTGTGGGGCTATCAGGTCTTGCCTGACTCCCTGCGCGATATGCTCCACTTCTGCCGCGAGACGGGCGCGAAAGGCAACATCAACTTCGACGGCATCGGCTACGAGAAAATGGCGGTCGAAGCGCCGGACGCGCTCCAAGAATTGAAGGACGCGCTCCAAGCGGGGACGCTCGAAGTGGTCGGCGCGTCCTACGGACAGCCCTATGGATTGTTTCATGGCGGCGAGTCGAACGTGCGCCAGCGCGTCTATGGCGTGCGCTCGGTGATGCGCTTGCTCGGCGTGCGCCCGAAGACCTTCTGGGAGGAGGAATTCGACTTCTTTCCGCAGCTCCCGCAGATGCTGCGCGGCGTCGGCTTCGAGTATGCGTCGCTGTTCTTCCAGTGGACGTGGCACACGCCCGAAGTCCCGCGCGAGACTCTCCCGGCGGTGTGGTGGGAGGGGATGGACGGCAGCCGCCTGCTAACCTCGACGCGAAACGCGCTGAATCTGCACCAGTGGCCCGAAGACTTCGCCGGACTGCTCGACAGCCCGATCATCCGCGAGATGCCCGTGCCGGGGATTGTCCAGTGGCTCGAACTCATGCCCTCCCCCGACTGGATGTGCCGCTCCGAGCTGCTGCTGCCGCAGTTACACGCGCTCAAAGCCGACCCGCGCTTCGATCTGCGCTTCGTCACGCTCTCGGAATATCTCGACAAGGCGCGGGAATACGCCGAACCGCGCCGTTACACGCTGGACGACGTGTTTCACGGCATGAGCCTCGGCAAGAACGGGGATTTGTTCCGACGCTTAAGCCGTCGAGGAGAAGAGAGGCTCCTCACAGCCGAATCGATTTCTGCGTTAGCGGGGTTGTTCGGACGACCCTATCCACACTGGGATGTCTATCCAACATGGGAACTTGAGGACGCATGGCGCGAACTCCTCAGCGCGCAGCATCACGATAATGATGAATGTGAAGGGTTATGTGGTCATGTTGGACGGTTCTCCTACGAACGCAGTTTGTCGATTAGCCAAGCAGTGATCCTGCGGAGTATGGAACTACTGGCTAATCGAATTGTCGGAAACTCCGAAAAACTCGTTGTCTACAACCCCCTTGGGTGGGAACGCGATGCTGTTGTAACTTCCACTGCCGGAGAACGTGTTCTTGTGCGTGAGATACCACCTTTCGGCTACACGGTTGTAGACAATCAGGGAGAAGCACTTAGCCCTATCACCGTCGAAGAAACTTCGAATACATATCGTCTTGTTCGTGGTTCGTTAAGCGTAACGGTTGATCGGATTCGCGGATTAATAACACAAATCACAAGTTCGGACTTCCCTGACGGAATAGTACAAGTCGAAATGCCGCTGCTTCAGCTTGAAATGATACGTCACGGCGAGCGTAATGATTTCTCACACAATATCACCGTTGAACTCAAGTATGGGTCTTGTCCAGAGATTGTGATTAATCGTGAGGGAGTTGATCTCAACAAAGTGGTAATCACGGTTAGTCTGTGTCTCGAATACGATGCGGTTGACATTCGTTTTGAATCACCGAATATCCTGCGCACCGATTCGCGCATCCATGCCGCTCTGCAAACGAAAATCGGTTTCGCGCTTCCTAATGCGCGTTTGATCCACGATCACCCCTACGGAGTAAGCGAAATTCACGCACAAGGGAAAACCTACAAGCGTAAGTATCCGACTGGCGAATGGATGACCTCACCGCAGGTATTCGAGGACGTGCATAATCCCTTTACAGCGAGCAGCCTGCTCGACTTTGATAACGGTGAACGTGGGATCCTGTATTTGCATGACGGTAGTCCTGCGTTTTTGCGTGAAGAAGGGGACTCACCTACTGTTCGCAATATCTTCACCATGTACGACGCATGGGACGAAAACTACTTCGTCAATTGGTTCCACATCCGTGTCCGTTTAGTACCGCACAGTGTAATCACGCACGCGGAACGGTGGAAGAAAGCGAAGGAATTTACACGTCCGGCAATGGTAGCGTCAGGAACTAAAGATGGCGATGGGCTTCCGCCACATCTAAACGTGGTGACCTGCGATCAGCCAAATGTGGTGGTCACGGCGTTCTATCGCGAATCCGAAGTGATCGCGAAGGATTTGCCGAACTACGCGGGGCGCGGCATGGGCTTCCCGTACATTTTGCGTCTAGCCGAGTTCAACGGCGTGGATGCGCCCGTGACTCTGCGTGTAGCGGGGAGCGTCGGCGCGGCGTACAAGACCAACCTGCTCGGTGAAATCATCGAACCCATCCCGTTCACGCTGAGCGAGGATCAGCTCACTAGCGAGGGTCAGCTCATGCTCAAACCACACGAGATCGCCACGCTGTATCTCGACATGGAATGGGGACGCAAGCAGCCGCGCAACCTCGACGAACATCGCTCAGTCTGGGCGACGGTGCATCGCGTCGATGAAGGGGAGAAACCGGAATGACACGCAGCGATCAACTTGGCGTCGGCGTGATCGGTCTGCATGAGGGGCGAACGCTGCTCGTCGCGCTCAATCACATCATCCCGGCGAATGTCGGGCTGCCGACGGAACACATCACCCGCGCGCCCCATGTGCGCGCCGTCGCCGGGTGCGATCTCCGCGAGGAAAAGATCGCCGCCGCGCGCCACGACTGCCCCGATCTCTTCTACACGACCGATTATGACGAGATGCTCAAGCGTGACGACGTGGATATTGTCGCCATATACACCCCCGATCCCCTGCACGGCGAACACATCGTCCGGGCATTTGAGGCGGGCAAGCATGTCATCTGCACCAAACCGGTCGTCAACTCGGTCGAAGATGCGCG
>JACSRG010000367.1 GCA_014879865.1 Anaerolinea sp. | reverse complement strand
GGCGACCTGCCGCGCCAAGCCCGCCCAAGGCACAACCTGATCATCCGTGCCCTGAATAATCAGCACGGGCATCGTTTCACCCGTCGAACAGTACGGCAGCACGTACTCCGGCATGGTTGAGGCGACCGAGGCAATCGCCGCCAGTCGATCCGGCATCTGGCAGGCGAGGCGGAATGACAACATGCCGCCCATCGAATAACCCATCGAGTAAATGCGCGTCTGGTCAATGTTGAGCTTGTCACTCATGAAGTTGATCGCCGCGTTGATGAATCCGGCGTCGTTTAGATCAGCGATGCGCGCATCGCCGAGGCGTCCATCATTCCACACATTGTTGTAGCCATCCGGGAAGATGACGATGAAATTCTCTTCTTCCGCCAGTTCCGTCCAACCGGACATGCCTTCCATTTGATACCCGGTACCGCCCGCCGGATGCAGCGCGACGACCAGCGGAAAAGCCCCCGGCGTCGTCTCATACGACGTGGGGATATACACGCCTGACGTGCGCGGGATGCCGTCGATTTGCAGTTGGATCGTGTAACTGCCGGGACCGGGGAAGTCGAGCAGCACGTTCGGCGGCAGGTCTTCCGGCGTGGCTTCAGCCGTCGGTTCGGCAGTCGTTTCCGGGGTAGCTTCCTGCGCGACCAACGGGCGCATGAACAGCGCGCTCAACGGCAGTACGAGAAACATCACGATAGGGGCAAGGCGCGCGACGGCGCGCGGACGCAAAGAACTCATGTCTATTCTCTCCTGATTACCCTTTTTACCAACAACGTGACAATTACGTTCAATTTGGGGGGGAGGTGCGATTTTTATCTTCTCCGCATGACCGTGCTCATCTGCGGCGACGGCAGCCACACGGTGAACGTCGATCCCTTTCCCTCGCCGGGACTCGCCGCCGTGATCTTGCCGCCGTGCGCCTGCACGATCTCCTGCACGATTGCCAAGCCCAAGCCCGTCCCGCGCTGCGGACCGCGCGCCTTATCCACTTGATAGAAGCGCTCGAAGATGCGCGGCAGTTCGTCCGCGCGGATGCCCACGCCCGAATCGGTGACGATCAATTCGACGCCATTGCTGCGCACCTGCGTTCGCACCGTGACCCGACCACCCGACGGCGTGTACTTGATCGCGTTGCTGATCAGGTTCGTCACCACCTGCACCAAGCGATCCCCATCCCCGGCGATCACGGGCATCGGCGGCGCATTGACATCGAGCTGCACGCCTTTTTCGCGCGCGACCACCGACAGGCGATGCCCGACGCCGGTCGTCAATTCGCCCATGTTGATCGGCACGGTCTGCATGGACAGCCGCCCCGCCTGCAAACGCGCCAGATCGGTCAGTTCGATCACCATGCGGTTGAGGCGGCTGGCTTCCTCGTGGATGATGCGCGCCGCCGGGATCGGATCGCCAACGCCATCCATGATCGCCTGCGAGAAGCCCTGAATCGACGTAAGCGGCGTCTTGAGATCGTGCGAGACGTTCGCTAGAAAATCCTGCTGCGACCGCTGCTCGGCTTGGATTTGTTCGCTCATCTGATTGAAGGCTTCCGCCAGCGCGCGGATTTCCTGCGGACCTTCGATGGGGACGCGCTCGGTGTAATGCCCCTGCGCGACTTCGGCGGATGCGGCGGCGACGCGCTGGAGCGGACGCGCAATGCTCCGCGTGATCCACCCGGCGGAAATCACGGCGACCACCAAGCCGACAACCCCCGCTTGCAGGAACAGCGGCGCGAGTTCCGTGCCGAACTCGCTCAATGCAGCTTGCAGCGTTTGCTGCGGGCGCGGGTCGGCGAACAGAAGCGCGTTATCGCTCAGGTCGGTCGGCTGGCGAATCGACTGCAAGCCGACGAACAACCAGCTATCCGTACTGTCGGTGAATGTCCCGCGCACCGCGTTGATCGACGCTAAGCGCGTGACCATCCCGCGTCCGATGGCGGCGGGGATGTCGTAATTTTCCGCCTGCGCGTTGAGCGCGGCACTGGTCAGCGTGCCGGCGCTGTCATAGAGAACGTTTTGCGTATCCTCGTTGACGATCAAAATGCGGACTTCCCGATCTTGGGCGACCAGATCGAGTTCTTCGGTGAGCCGCTGCCAACCCTCGGCGGGTGACGCGATGTAGCCGGTCGCCGCTTCGGCGAGAATCTGGCGCAGATCGACACTGAGCGCCGTCGTCGCCAAGCGCAGATAGGTCGCTTCGGGCGGGGCGGCGCGCACGTTGAGGATGATGAACAGGGCGACGGCGATCACGATCAGCATGACCGACATCAGCAGCAGATACGAGAGGAACAGGCGTCCGCGCAGACGGGAGAGCATCAGGTCACTTGCCTACACATCGAGGCGGTAGCCGACGCCCCACACTGTATCGATCACCGGGCGCATTGCCTTGAGCTTGTGCCGCAGGTGGGCGATATGCACATCGACGGTGCGCGTCTCACCCGCGAAATCGTAGCCCCAGACCACATCGAGCAGTTTTTCCCGCGTGAAGACCATGCCGACATTCTGCGCCAGCGTGGACAGCAGGTCGAACTCCTTCATGCGCAGGTCGATCTCCTGCCCATCGACGGTCACGAGCCGCCGCTCCGGGTAGATCGACAGGTTTTCGAGCGTCAGCGCCGACTCGGAGGTTGGCGCTTGGATGCGCGGACTGATCCGCCGCAGAATGGCGCGCACACGGGCGACCAATTCGCGCGGGTTGAACGGTTTGGTCAGATAGTCATCCGCGCCCAATTCCAAGCCGACGATCCGGTCGATGTCGTCGCTGCGCGCGGTGAGCATGATGATCGGCACGTCGGATTCGGCGCGCACCCGGCGGCACACCTCCCACCCATCCATTTCGGGCAGCATCAGGTCAAGCACGACCAGCGATGGCTTATCGTGCATGATGCGGTTGAACGCCGTCTTGCCGTCGGTGGCACTCGCCGTTTTGTAGCCTTCCTGCTCCAGATAGAGTTTCGCCAAGTCGATGATGTGCTGTTCGTCGTCTACGATCAGAATCGTTTCAGCCATTGTCTGCGTCCTTGCTCAGCGCGGAAATAGGCGTGACCAGCACCTTATCCACACGATTGCCGTCCATGTCAACCACTTCGATTCGAAGTGTACCCCATGTGAAGTAATCCCCGCTCTGGGGAATCTCGTCGCGCTGTGCCATGACGAAACCGCCGAGCGTCTCGAAGACGCGGTGCGCGCCGGGGATGTCTTCCAGCTCGAATAACTCGGAGAACTCGTCAATCGACAGCAGACCGTCGAGCAGATACGAGCCGTCTTCGCGGCGCACGACATCCGGGTCGGTGTCCAGATCAACCTCGCCGACGATCTCCTCTAAGATATCCTGCAAGGTGATCACGCCGAGCGTGTCGCCGTACTCCCCCACGACGAGCGCGAAGTGCGTCCCGGTCGTGCGGAAGACTTCGAGCGCCCGCAGCGCCGAGGTCGATGCCGGGAGCGACAGCGCAGGCGTGACCGCCTCGCGTACATCAATCGGTTTGCCGTTAAGTAACTGCTCAAGCACGGCGCGCGCGTGCATCATCCCCAGCACATGATCAAGATCGCCATCGGCAACCGGCAGCCGCGTATGTTCGAACTTCAGAAGTTCTTCGCGGATCGTCTCGGCACTGTCCTGCACGTTGATCCATAGGACTTCGGTGCGCGGCGTCATCAACGCGCTGACGCGGATTTCCGGCAGGCTGAACACACCTTCGACCATATCGTGCGCCCCTTCTTCGAAGACGCCCGCTTCAACGCCCTGCTTGACCATCCCCGTGATCTCGGCTTCGGTGACGGGCACTTCTTCCGTCTTATGCGCACCCAGCAGGCGCAGAACAAGATCGGTGGAGACGCTCAAAAACGTAACCAGCGGCGCGGTCAGCCGGGAAAGAAAATTCATCGGACGCGCCACACGCGCGGCGATTGCTTCCGGGGCGCGCAGCGCCAGCCGCTTCGGGACGAGTTCGCCCACGATCAGCGAGAGGTAGGTCGTGATGGCGACGATGATGCCGAAGCCAATCGCTTCGCGGTACGGTTCGAGCGGGGTATCGACCAGCAGCAGCCCGATCTGGTGAGCAATCGTCGCACCGCCGAATGCGCCGGTCAGCACGCCGATCAGCGTGATGCCGATCTGCACAGTCGAAAGAAAACGATTCGGTTCTTCGGCGAGGGCAAGCGCGGCTTTCGCGCCCTTCTGTCCTTTCTCGGCTTGCTGCTGCAAGCGAGCCTTACGTGACGCGATCACTGCTGTTTCGGACATCGAGAAGATGCCGTTGATCAGGATCAGCGCCAAAATAATGATGATCTCCATAGAGGTTTAGGGTATCGTCCAATTCATATGCACTAACGTGCGCTGACGGATGAATGCGTACTTCTGGAGGACTGCGGTCGTGATGATGTCGTCGGCGGGGTGTTCGAGGGTGAGCGTAGAACGCAGTCCAAAGCGGCGCGCCACAAGGTTGAGCAGCGCGTCATCGTAGAGACCGGCGTAATCGGGATCGACCAGCAGCGTAAGCTGGGTTGAACTGGCGGCAAACGCGGACTCGACCCACAGGGACGCCCGCAGCTTGTGATCGTCGCCGCGCACGATCAGACGCTCGACGCTGCGCAGGTTGA
The DNA here is from genome assembly GCA_014879865.1 of Anaerolinea sp. Classification (GTDB taxonomy): domain Bacteria; phylum Chloroflexota; class Anaerolineae; order Aggregatilineales; family Phototrophicaceae; genus Flexifilum. The sequence continues at coordinate 22,519 of JACSRG010000367.1, read as the reverse complement.
ACGCATCGCCGATCAGTTTGAACAATGATGGGCGGAACAATTCCGCGCGCGTCGGGCGCAGCCAGCCCATCCCGCCAAGATGATTCGGGCGCAGGCGCAGCGCCAAATCATACTCGGTTTTCCATTCTGCCGCGCGCCGCTGGCTGATGTAAGGCGCGTTTTGCGCTCTGGGAATCGTCGCCATGCTCGACCGCCGCCACAGATTCCATGTGCGCTGCTCGACAAAGCCCAAGCTGGCATACAGACTCCGCGCGATGTGGTTCGGTTCTTCGACCTGTAACAGCGTCGTCGAGGCGCTGCTGCGGCGGCGAATCATGTCCATGCTGGCACGCATCAACTGGCGGGCGATACCACGTCCGCGATGGTCGGGATGTACCGCCACGTTGGCGATAATCCATGTCGTGCCGTAACTGCGCGGCAGATGCGCCGGGTACACCGACGTGTTGCCAACCAGCTTGCCGTTCTCAATCCACACAAACCCCAAGCCGATTCCCTGCGCCACCTCGTTCATGCCGAGCAAAAAGCCCGGCGTCAGGCGGCTGAGCGCGCGCATCTCACGGATCGCGGCGCGTCCGCTGCTGTCCATCGTATCGGCAAACGCCAGCTCAATCAGGTCAGCCAAGGGGGCGAGATCGGTTTTGAGGTTCACCGGACGCAGCCCTTGAGCCGCGCTGGGGATGCTGAGACTGACCAAACGGAAAGACCTCAGAGCTAGAGGAAAGTATGAGTTAAGGGTATCGGTGGCGCTGGCGTTTTGTCAAGAGATTGTTAGAGACAATCAACAAACTATGATGAAAAGAATGAGATTTAAGCCAAATGGTATAGTACAATAGGCATAATACCCGCGCTATTTTCATTGCGCTGGACTCTTCGCATCGCGTTTCATCAAGTTTGGGCGGGAGGCATCATGAGGATCGCTGGGCTGGCAAGGCGGCTGCGGCTCGCTTTGTTCCACTGGCTGGCAGACGACGATCCCGAAGGGCAAGGATTAGTCGAGTATGCGTTGATCCTAGTTCTGGTCGTGCTGGTTGCTTTTGTAGTGGTCGCCTTTTTGGGACCTTGGGTTGGGAATGTTTTTTCCAACGTCATGAACAACATCTAATCATCGGCTTCACTCGTTTCATTATTCAGTACGTTCTTTTTGAAAGACCCTACCGTTGTCGTGGTAGGGTCTTTCGTTTACTATAGTCCCGATTCTGTGCATAGAGAGAAGGCTACGATGTCACGATATACTACTCCTCGGAGACGTTCCGGCAGCGCGGCGTGGCAGTGGATTGTAATCGGGATGGTCTTGGGCTTCGGCTGTTCGGTCATCCTCGTGCTGGGCGCGCTGGCAGCGGGTATTGCGTCGCTTGACCCGAGTCGAGCAGCGAACGCGCCGACTCAAACGCCCTTCATCATCACGGCGACTCCCGAACCCGTTACGCCGACACTGACCCCGACGGAAGGTCCCCCGACGGCGACTCAAGGGATTCAACTCGAAGTTCAACCGCCGACCGCCAGCCCGACGATCCCGGCAACGCTGCAAACGCTCCAGCCGACCAGCGCCCCGACGACGCAGGCAGCCGGCGGAACACTGGACACCAGCGGGACAGGCGGCAGCACCGAACCGATCACCGCCGCCGGGAGCAATGTTCGCTACCCGCGCACGCTGGCGAGCGCCAGTGAATTGATCGCGCTCACGGGCGGCACGTTTGCGATGGGGACGACCATCGCCGAAGTGAGCGCCGCCGTCGAAGAGTGTCTGGGTGGTTACGGCGGCGAAGCCGGGAACTGCCAGCTATCTTACGGGGAAGATTCGTTCCCACAGCACAACGTGCAGGTCAGCGACTTCAGCGTCGAAACCACCGAAGTGACCTACGCCCAGTTCCTCACCTTTTTGAACGAGATGGGCGCGGGCAGTCACCGCAACGGCTGCAACGGTCAGCCGTGCATGGAAACGCGCAACGAATCCGAGACGAGCAATGTTACCTTCGACAGCGCCAATTACACCGTCCCCGGCGTGATCGCCGACTTCCCGGTCACCAATGTGACGTGGTACGGCGCGCAGGCATACTGCGAAGCGATTGGTCGCCGTCTGCCCACCGAAGCCGAATGGGAATTTTCGGCGCGCGGCGGTCAGGGCTACATCTATCCTTGGGGCAACCAGTGGGACGGCAGCCGCGCGGCGACGCGCCGTCTAGCCGATGGCACGCTCGGCGAGAAAGTCGCCGTCTTCTCGTTCCCGCTCGGCGCGACGCAGCAGGGCGTACTGAATATGGCGGGCAACGTCGCCGAATGGGTCACCGATTGGTATGATGCGCGGTACTACGCTAACCCGACTGCCAGCCTGCCCGATCCGGCGGGTCCGACGGCGGGCGCGGAAAAGGTCGTGCGCGGCGGCTCGTGGGATACCATGCCGTTCTTCGCGCGTACCGTTCACCGCCAGAGCAATGATCCGCTTGATCCGACGGCGGACATCGGCTTCCGCTGCGTGCAAGACCCCGATGATCAGCAGCCCGGCGATACCAGCCCGCTCGGATCGGGCGCGCCCGTTGGCGGCACTGATCTGGCGCTGCCGACCGGATCGCCGAACCCGGCGACGCTCGGCACGAACGAGGAGCAGGTCGATAACGCCCAACCAACCGTCCCGCCGCTGCCGACCCGCCCGGTACAACCAACCGCGACAGTCACGCTCGCGCCTAGTTAGTCTGGGATCAAATCGTAGGGGCATGAACTATCATGCCCCTGATCCGCGCGTCACCGATTGGAATGCCTATGGAACTGCTCACCACCGGCAACAGCGCCAAACTCTACTGCCTCAATTGGCTTGAAGCCCGTCTGAAAGCATCAACCACGCCGCTGACCATCCTCGACTTGGGCGCGGGGACGGCGGGGAACTTCGTCACGCTGCTGCGGCGTTACCCGACGACGCATTACACCGGGGTCGAGCCGTCCGCTGCTGCCTGTGCCGAGGCGCGCCAACGCCTGACCGGACTCGACGCGGCGATCATCAACGCCTACGCCTATGACTCCGTCCGTGCGAAGCTGCCCTTCCCGCAGTACGATTTCGTCGTGTCGTTCAGCGTGCTGGAACACGTCTACCGCCGCCTCGATTATCTGCGGCTGATCCGGGCGTGCCTCAAGCCCGGCGGGTACGCGCTCGTCAACTACGATTCCGGGCATTTTCAGCATCCCGACCTCAAAGAACGGATCAAAACCCTCGTCGGTCCGCTGCTGGCGCGTGTGGGCAACGAGGCGTATTACCAGTCGTTCGTGCGCGAAGCCGATTTCCGGCGCATGGCAGCGCAAGCCGGGTTAAGCATCGTCGAAGCGAAGTCATTCAACACGCACCTGAAAGGGGTCTACAAACACATCCCCGAAGGACAGCGCGCCGACTTCATGGAACGCTGGTTGGCGCTCGAAGAATGGCTGAACACCAGCGCCGGGATCGACTATACCGACGACCAAGCCGCCCACTGGTTCACGCGGAATTTCATTTTGCAGGGGAAGAACTAGAAATAGGCGACGGTCGCGGGGTATTCGCGCACGAAGCGGAAGCCGTTCTTGAGCGCCGTGCCGACGGATGGCGTATTCTCGCTCCAACAGTGCCAGCCGATTTCGGTCACGCCCCGCGCGAATGCGATCTGAGCGAACGCCCACAGCAGCGCCGAGGCAACGCCCTTGCGCTGATACGCTTCCATCGTGTTGATCCCGACTTCGACGCGCGTCCCGGTGTTGTACTCTGACGTACACATCCCGGCAATCGCGCCGCCGGTCACCGCGCATGTGCCGAAGCTGTGCGCAAGGAAATCCTCGACCGACACCCGTTCGGAGTGCAGTTCTTCGACCAGTTCGGCATAGCCCGTCAGCGCCGTTTGCGCCAGCAGATCGGCATCAATCGCGTGGATGCTCATGCCTGCGGGCACTGCCGCCGCCCGTGCGTGATCGAGCGCAGTCAGATGGTAGTAGTGACGCGTGAATCGGCGCGCAGGGCGTCCGGCAAGCGCGGTTTCGATGACCTCGCCCCACCCCGGATGATCGTCGGGATAGAGCATGAAGCCGAAATCGCCCGCCGCCTGCCCGCGCGGATACACCACCTCGTCAAACAACTGTTTCAGCCCGTCGGCAAAGCCCGCCGGATCGCCGCCGAGATGCCAGCGGTGTCCCGTGTGGATCAGCGCGGCGCGCGGCGCGTCATCGCTGACGGCATAGACCGCGCCGCGACTCGCGCCTGCCAGCACCGACATCACGGCGAGGTGATAATCCAAACTGCCGACAAGTGGACGAATGCGCTCATATGCCGCCGGATCAAGTCGTTCGAGCATGGTGCTTTAGGTCTTTTTGGGTTTGGGGGCTGCCGGGTAAATGCCGACGACGAAGCCGTAGTTCATATCGTCTGCGTCGGCTGCATCCTCGCGGAAAGCATTGAACTCGACGTACAGCGCCTCTAAGCGTGCATAGAACTCGGCGGCTTCTTCCGGCGAGAGCGCGCGCGTGCTGCGCAGCATCCGTAAACGCTGCTGCGGCAAACTATCTTCGCGCATGTCGATCACGCCCTGCTTGAACGCCTTGTGAATGTCGGCGCGAATCGGCTCGATCATCGCGTCAATCGCCGTGTCAATCGCACCATCGCTGGAGTCCTGCCCCGGCGTGAGCAGCGAACGTTCGATCTCGAAGGCGCGCGCCGCCGATTGATAGTGCTTCTCGATGATGCCGGAGACAATGCGCGTATCCGTCACGCGGATCAAGCTGTGTTCTTCCAGCAAATTGACGTGGTAATAGAGCTTCGTCGCAGCTAGTTCAAGTTCGGCAGCAACCTGCTTGACGGTCTTAGGACCGTCAAGCAGGGCTTCGATGATCTGCTGACGCAGTGGGTCGGAGAACACTTTGAGCGTCTCCAACGTGCTAATTCTCATCTTCAGGGCGGGCTGCATTGTGCCCGCTTGATGATCATCCATCCGCTAATTCAAGCTCACGCCGTGTGGGTTCGACTCGTCGTCGTCCGCCGACATCGACACCAGCTTCGAGCCGATGTCCACCATGCGCTGTCCGACCCATGCAAGGGCAGGGTTGAACTTGCGCCGTTCGCTCAGGACATCGCGCGCAAGCTGATCATGTTCGGCTTGTTCGATGAGTTCTTTCCGATACTGTTCGTAGTTTTCGAGATTCCAGTTCAGCATTGGTCGCTCCTCGACACTTGATACTCCGCTGCGATTGCAGCCACAAAAAACGGAGCGTAAGACTATTGTTCTTACGATCAGATTCTACGCCTGAGGGGAAACAAAGTCAATCTTAATTTTCAACATTTTAATTTCTTTTAGCGGGGGTTAAATCTGGGCTTAATCCAGTGCGCGAACAGGTGTTTTCACGCTCAACCCGACCACCTCACCGGGTTCGTAGACGGCATCGGCGCTCGTGCGCGCTACGATCCGCTTGCCATCGTCCAGCTTCAACCCCACGCGCTGATCATGCCCGTAGAACTCGCGCCACAGCACCTGCGCGTTGATCCCCCGCTCCCCCAAGAGCACGGCTTCGGGACGCACGAGGACGAACACGCGCCCGTGCGCCGGTTCGACCAGCGGCAGGCGTCCAAGCGGGCAGAGTACGCTGCTGCCTTCCGCCAGTCCGGGCAGAAAGTTCGACTCGCCGACGAACGCCGCGACGTTGCGATCCACCGGGGCATGGTAAAGCACATGCGGCGGCGCGATCTGCGCGATCCGCCCGTCGAACATGACCGCCACTTCGTCGGCAAGGCTCAACGCCTCGTGCTGATCGTGCGTGACGAACACGCACGTCATGCCCGCCGCCTTGAGGATCGTCCGCACGTCGGCGCGCACCTGTGAGCGCAGCGCCGCGTCGAGGTTCGAGAATGGTTCGTCCAGCAGCAAAATGTCGGGCTGCGGCGCGAGTGCCCGCGCCAGCGCGACCCGCTGCTGCTGCCCGCCGGAGAGCGCGTGCGGCATCCGGTCGCCCATTTCCGCCAAGCCGACGAGATTCAGCATTTCGTCGATGCGCGCCTTTTTCGTACCCGCCGCGCCTTTCAACCCGAAGCCGATATTGTCGCCGACGCTCAAATGCGGGAAGAGCGCGTATTCCTGAAAGACCATGCCCACGCGCCGATCCTCGGCGGGGATGCGGGCGCGACTATCCGCCACGACGCGCCCTTTGATCGTGATCGTCCCGCTGTCGGGAAATTCAAACCCGGCGATCAGGCGGAGCGTGGTCGTCTTGCCGCAGCCGGAGGGACCCAGCAGCGCGGTGATCGCCCCGGCGCGCACAGTCAAGCTGACGCCGTGCAGCACGGGCGTTGCTCCATAGTGCTTGGTCAAATCCCGGCATTCCAGTGGATTCATCGGCTGTACCCCAACGCCGTCAACGCGACGAAGATCACGCCGAAAATCACTTCTTGGACGCCGATGACCTTCGGCGGACTGGGCTTGCGCTGCTCGGATAAGCCGTACACAGCCCGCGCGGTCAGCACGACCAGCGCGACCAATGCGGTCAGCGGGATCAACCCGGCGAAGAACGGCACGAGCATCAGCAGCAGCGCGGTGACGTGCGCGATAGTCACCAGCGTGCCGGAAAATTCCCGCCCCCGCTCCAAGCGCAGACGCGCCCGCACGTAGAGGATCGACGGCAGGGAACGCGCAGCGATCAGCGCCCACAGCGCGAAGGCTTGCACAGGCGTCCAGCCGCCCGCCAGCGTGATGCACGCGGCGATCACGCCGAGCGCCAGCGGCGCGCTCAATTCGGCGTACGGTTCGCGGCTGCGATTATGCGTATCCCAATAGGCTTGCAGCGCGAAGAGCGGCGCAGCGATCACCAGCGGGACGAACGGCGACATCCCGCCGGATGCCAGCGCCAGCGCGAAGCTCACCAGCGTGATCGCGGCGTAGAGCGCGGCGAAGCGTTCGGCGTAGGGTGTGCGCGCCAAGCGCTGACCGCGCCGCAGATCGGTCAGCGCCAGCTTGAGCGGCTGGCGCGTGAGGAAGGCGAAGAACATGCCGAACCCATAAGCGATCCCCGCCGGAGACACGGCGACCAGCCAGCCAAGCAGGATCGGTTCGAGGAGGAAGCTCCACCCGCCATGCTCGGCGGGGAGCGCAATCGGGCGCAGGCGCACGCGTGTCGGCACGGGCGTTTTCGCCCTCGTGGAGTCAGTCATGGATCAAGTTCAACCTTTTTGCAGCTCAACCTCACCCCGTCCGACCTTCGGTCGGCAATCCCCTCTCCATATGGAGAGGGGGAGTCGAGCGCAGCGAGACGGGGGTGAGGTTCGTTTCAAGTCTTCTGGCTGCGCAGCATGAACGGCAGCGCCAGCGCCGATACGATCACCAGCAGCAGGGCGGGCGCGCCGACCTGCAAGAAATGCGCCGACGCATTCGCCGACCAGATTTCCGTTGGCAGCGTGTCGAAACCCGTCGGCGCAAGCAGCAGCGTCGTCGGCAGTTCCTTCATCGCGCTCAGAAAGACGAGCGCCATCCCGCCGAGGATGCCCGTTCGTGCCAGCGGCGTGGTGATGCGGATCAGCACTTGCGCCGGACGCAAGCCGAGACCGCGTGCGGCTTCTTCGACGCGCGGGTTGATCTGCGTGAGCGCACTGCGTGTCGCGCCGATGCCGAGCGGTAAGAAGCGCGTCGCGTAGCCCAGAATCAACACCGGGAGTGTCTGGTACAACCCCGGCAGATAGTTCGCCGCGAAGAAGACGAACGCCAGCGCCACGACCAGACCGGGCAGCACATTGCCGATGTAGGCGACCTGTACCAGCCAGCCATCGAGCTTGCGCGGCGACCGTGCCGCCAAGAATGCCGGAGCAAGCGCCGCGATCCCGACGACCAGCGCCGCCAGCGCACTCGCGCCTGCCGTGTTGATCGTCGGCTGCGCGAAGTCCGGCAGGTGGAGCGTCCCCATCTGGATCGACTGCCCGACCCACGCCAGCAGCAAGCCGACCGGGGTCACGACGCCGATCCCGACCAGCACCGCGCAGAAGATCAACGCGGGCAGCGTCCAGCGCCCCAGCTTGACCGGCTGGTGCTTGCGCTGGCAGCCCGTCCCGGCGCGGTAATTCTTGGTCGCCGCCGCCATTTTGCGTTCCATGACGAGCAAGCCGAGCGTGATCAAGACCAGCACGAGCGCCAGCAGCGCCGCGCGGCTGCGATCAAACGAGTTGGCATACTGCGAGTAGATCGCGCGGGTGAAGGCATCATAGCGCATCAGCGAGACCGCGCCGAAATCGCTTAACGTATAGAGCGCGGTCAGCAGCATCCCCACGCCGAGCGCGGGGCGAAGCTGCGGCAGCGTCACACGGCGGAAAACGTGCCAGCGGCTGAGTCCCAGACTGCGCGCCGATTCTTCGAGCGCCGGATCAGTGTTGAGCAGCGCCGCGCGCACAGGGAGCACGACATACGGGTAGGTGAACAGCGTGATCGTCAACCACGCGCCGAAAAAGCCGTAGATCGACGGAATCGACTCCACGCCGAGCGGATGCAGCAGGTCGAACAGCACACCGCGCGGACCGAACGCCTGAATGGTCATCATCGCGCCGATGTACGACGGAATGACCATCGTCAGCATCCCGCCGATCAACCACAGGCGGCGGAAGGGCAAGTTCGTGCGCGTCGTCAGCCATGCGAATGGCACGCCGATCAGCGCGGACGCGACCATGACCGCCAGCATCAACGCGAGGCTGTTGCCGACAATCGCCAGCGTGCGCGCGTCGAAGACATACGCTAAACCATCCGCGCCCGTGCCGACCGCCCGCACGATCAAATAGAGGATCGGCAGCAGCACAACGGCGACAATCGCCACCGTGAGCCAGCGCAGCGGGTTGACGCGCCATGTGGAACGCTGTTGTCGAGCGGACGCCAGCGACTCGCGCAGGGCTGCCCGCGTGAAGGTAATTTGCATCCGATTTCCTGTTAGGATCCGTGTGATCCCTACTTTAACGGCAAACTGTTACAAAGTGATGTGTTAAATGTCACGTTTTTGCATTTAGCATTTAGGGACGAGGTATGCCTCGTCCCTACAGCTAACGGCTAATCGCTTTTTACGGCAGTGCGCCCGTCTCGCGCAGCAGATCGAGCGTGCCTTGCAGATCGCTCAGGCTGCTCAGATCGACCTCCGGCGCGACGAACGACTCCAGCGGCTGAACGCCTTCCGCCAGCGGCACACCTTCGATCAACGGGTATTCCCCGGTCACGCTGGCGAAGTATTCCTGCCCCGTGTGACTGAGCAGGAACAGGATCAAGCGCTGCGCCAAGCCCGGCTGATCGCTGGTGCTGACCACACCCGCACCTGCCACGTTGATCAGGTTGCCCACATCGCCATCTTGGAAGAAGTACACGCTGATCGGCGCGTCGGGAAGCTGTTCCAAGAACTCGAACACGTAGTAGTGATTGACGACCCCGACCGGGAATTCACCGTCAATGACCGCCTGCACGACGGCGTCGTTGTTGTCGAAGGCGGGCGATCCGTTATCGACCATGCCCTGCACCCATGCCCGCGCCGCGTCGTCGCCGAGCAGAACGCGCATCGCCGTGACGTGCGCTTGCAGTGACGCATTCGCCGGAGCCCATCCGACGCGACCTGCCCATTCCGGCGCGGTCAGGTCGAGGATTGACGCGGGCAGTTCTTCCGGCGTGATCAGCGTGGTGTTGTAGACGAGCGCACGGGCGCGTCCCGAAATGCCGACCCACAAGCCGGTATTCGACTGGAACTGTGCCGGGACGCGCTCCAGCACGTCGGAGGGCAGCGGAGCGAGCCGTCCAGCAGACGCCAGCGCACCGAGCGCCCCGGCATCCTGCGCGATGTACACATCGGCGGGGCTGTTGTCCCCTTCTTCGAGGATGGTCGCCGCCATTTCGGCGGTACTGCCGTAGCGCACTTCGACGTTCACGCCGGTTTCGGCGGTGAACTGCTCAAGGATCGGACCAATCAAGCCTTCGCTGCGCCCGGAATACACCACCAGTGTTTCCCCGGCATTTTGTGCCAGCACCGGAGCGACGAGCGTCAGCAGAACGAAAACGGACAACATCAACAGCAAGCGGTTGATACGCATCAGAAGCATTCTCCTCAAGTATGCACATGTAAACGGGTTCAGCGCCGAACCGTGTCTAGCGCCTATTGTCGCCGGACGTCCCGCGAATATCTACGCTTGTGGTAAATTTCGCAATTTTCATGATGACGATAAGACATTTACTGGGGTGAACTTCAAAGGTTGCAGATGGTTAAAATAGATGCCTCCCCCCGCAATTGCGGGGGTTCGCAACCATTTCCCCCTACTCACGTATATAGGGGTAATGCGACATGGTACAATGTGGGTTGGTTGGTAAACAAACACAATGCGAACGACGAGGGAGTCCATGTCTGCATGGTGGGGAACGCGGAGCAACGTCTCACCGCGACTGCGGTTAGAAGTTGAAGCGATGCGCGCCGCTTTTGAAAACACGTTCAAGCTGGTCGTGCCACCGCAAGGGCTGTTGTACTGGGAAGGTTGGGTCGAGATCAATCTGGCGCAGTTACGGACGCCACATCACCGGCTCAAGATCGTCTACCCGGCAGATTACCCCAACCGCCCCGCAGAAGCATACGTGCAAGAACCGCGCATTTACAGCGAAAAGCATCAATACGAGGATGGTCAGTTGTGCCTGTTCAACCCGAAGGACGGCGAGCACTACGGCTGGAATCCCAGCCGCTCGACGGCGGTGACGGTCGCGGGCTGGGCGATCCAGTGGTTGTATGCCTACTATACGTGGCGGGCGACGAAGGTGTGGCCCGGTATCGAGGAACGCGTCGATCCCAACACGCCGCTCCCGCCGCGCCGGAGATAGCGAGGGATTATGTTCAATCGGCGTAGCGGACGCGGCGTCCCGAATCTGGTGGTCGCGCAGCGCGTGATCGACAAGATGGCTGCCGCCGCAAATACGCACATGGAAGATGAAACGGGCGAGGCGATGGTCGGGTTTTTCATCCCCGGTCTGCACACGAACGGCGTACCGACGCTCTACGTGCTGGATACGATCTCGCCGGATGACAGCGCCGTACGCCAATTCCACACCTTTCAGCAGGGTGACGAGCGGCAGGATGAGCTGATCTGGTGGCTGCAAGAGAACTGGCGGGTGCAGCGCAAAAAGGGGCAAACGCTGATCGGTAAGGTCTTCCCGTCGAAGTGGGATGTGCCGCTGCGCTACTTGGGCGACTGGCACAAGCAGCCCGGCTTCATGATCCAGCCGAGCGGCGGCGACCTGATGACCGCGCTCGATTGGATCGAGGACGAAGACAACAATACCGATTTCCTGCTCGCGCCGATTGTCACGCTCGACCACCCGCACACGATCATCCCGTCGAACGTGACGACGAACTTCTTGATGATCCCGCAGACGGGCGGCGAAGCCATGCGCGTCGATTTCTGGTACATCGACAAGCACGTCAGCGGCTTTTTGCCCATCGCGCCGGTGATCTACCCGAACGAGCAGCTTCCGACGCTGGCGGAATATCCTTGGCATCTGATCGACGAGGAGCGCTTCGCCCGCGAAAATCAACTACTGCGCGAGGATAACCTGTTCATTTCGGTCATTCTGCACGATGCCGACGAACATCCGCCGCTGGAAATCTGTTTCCTCTCGGCGCGCGTCGGCGGCGACAAGCTGATCATCGTGGTCACGGCAGCCGATTACCCGAAGACACCGCCGCGTGTCCGCGTTGCGCCGTACATCCATATGCAGCCGAACGACGATATGTATAAAGTCTTCGAGCAGGCATGGAAAGCATCCGAGCCGGTCACGTTGGGGATCGAATGGACGCCGGAAAGCACGCTGCTCGACGTGATTAAGATGGCGGAAGCGAAGACAGTAAAAAGTTGAAAGACAAAAGTTAAAAGTACAAGCCGGGCAGCCTGCGTTGTTACTTTCAACTTTCACCTTTTAACTTTCAACTTCTGGCTTGGACTGGAGCGAAGTGAATGAGTTGGGATCGTGTGGAACGCCTGATCGGGACGGCGAACTTGACGCGGTTGGCAGAAAAACGCGTCGCCGTGATCGGCTTGGGATCGGGCGGCGGCTTTGTCGCGCTGACGCTGGCGATGAGCGGCGTCGGCAAGTTCGTGCTGTTTGACGACGATGTGCTGGACGAAGCGAACCTCGTGCGTCACGTCGCCGACCGCCGCTACCTCGGTCAGCCGAAAGCCGAAGCGGTCGCGGACTTGATCCGCCAGCGCAACCCGACCGCCGACATTCGCGTGGTCAACGCGCGCTTCGAGGAAGATACGGACGCGCTCGACGGCGTGGACGTGATCATCGCGGCGGTCGATGGCGAAAACCCCAAGTACGCGATCAACCAAGCGGCGCTCCAACACCGGCTGATCACGGTCTATGCGGGCGTGTACGAACGCGGCGAAGGCGGCGATGTCGTCATCATCCGCCCCTACGACGGTCCCTGTTACGCCTGTTGGGCAGCCGAGCTGCGCGAGGAATTAGCTTCCGTGAAGAATTTCGGAGAGCGCGAACTCGATTATGGTATGATCGGGGAAAGCGGTACGCTGGAAGCCGAACCGGGCTTGTGGTTGCATGTGACACGGGTCGCATCGGCGCAGGCAGATCTGGCGCTCAACGAACTGCTGAACGGCACGGAAATCTATAAGGCGATGCCCGGTAATACGGTCATATTGGCGAACACGGCGTTGGAGATCATCGACGGGCAAATGAGTCTGCCGTACACGGCGGTCTGGGCGACGATTGAACGCAACCCCGACTGCTTGATCTGCGGCGATTACTTCCGGCAGCAAACCGAACAATCGGAAGCACAAAACGTGTCCCTTGATGACTTGATGCAAGCGACGGGCATGATTGTAGAGGACGAAAAGGAACAAAAATCGTGACGGACGAGCCTAACAAGACACTGGGTAATAATGTCCCCGAGACGACGGATCAAAACGCGAATCCGCCCAACGACGATGCTAACGAGCAGGGCTACGAGGAACGCTTGGAGCGCCTCGGCGGCGAACCTGCCCCGGTGATCACCCCCGAAGAATTTGCCCGCTTGCAGCAGCAGGGGCAGGTGCACATCGACGCGCAGGGGCGTGTCCGCACCACGCGCCGCAGTGACGCCGAAGCGGGCGTGTCGCTGCGGAAGCGGCGAGCATGGTATGCCTGAGCGTGATCACGAGGCGTTGATCGCCAACCTGAAGGCGGCGGGCTTGCTCGCAGACCCCCGGCTGGAACGGGCGTTTCGCGCTGTCCCGCGCGAACACTTTCTGCCGAAGCAAAACCTAGAGACGGTGTATGCCGACGAAGCAGTCGCCATCAAGCGCGGCGTGGACGGATCGATTGTCAGTTCGTCCAGCCAACCGAGCATGATGGCGATTATGTTGAATGCGCTGCGGCTGGTCGAAGGCTGCAACGTGCTGGAAATCGGCACGGGGACAGGCTACAACGCCGCGATCATGCGTCAGATGGTCGGCACAACCGGTAAGGTTACGAGCATCGAGATCGACAAGGAAGTCGTCTCGAAGGCGCTCGACAGCTTTCAGCGCGCCGGGATCAGCGGGATCAACGTGGTCGAAGGCGACGGCGTGCTCGGCTATGCGCCGCGCGCCGCCTATGATCGCATCATCGCCAGCGTGGGCGTGTGGGATATGCCGCCGATGTGGGTGCGCCAGTTGAAGCCGGATGGCATCCTCGTCGTGCCGATCTGGTGGGACGCCTACGAGCTGTGCGCCGCCTTCACGTTCGAGCGCGACGGTACGTTGATCAGCACCGGCAACAGCCTGTGCAGTTTTGTCGATCTACGCGGCGGCGGCGCAAGCCCGCCCCTGAGCGTGCGCGTCGGCACGACGGCGCTCCGGCTCGAAACGAGCGCGGTCGCCCGCCTTGATCCGGCGGCGCTGCATCTGCTCCTCTCCGACGATGCGTCGGTCGGGCAGTTGAGTCACCCGGTCAGCTACCGCGATCACTGGACGAGCTTCATCCCCTACTTGATTCTCAACACGCCGCCCGGTTTCATCCTCGCGCACTACTACGTCAGCGATTCGGCGCAGAAGCCCTACGGCATCGAAGGCTCTGGTTTCGCGCTGCTGACACAGGGCAGCGCGTGTTTTGTCCCCGTCACGGGCGAAGGCATCACCTACAGCTACGGCGGCGCGGATGCGTTCATGGGCATCGAAGAAACGTTGAAAGCGTGGAACGCCGCCGGACGCCCGAAACGGGATCGCCTGCGCCTGCGCTTGATCCCCAATGACCGCCCGATCCCGGCAGTGAGCGCGGGTAAGCTCTACCCGCGTCGAAGTCATCGGCTGCATGTGTGGATGGAAGGGGAAACGCTATGACCAACGGCTATGCGCTCGTGATCGGCTCGATGGGCATCGAAATCAAAGCGTTTGCACCCGCGCCATTGGGGGCGGTCAACCCGGGGCAGGTTCGCAACAGCTTGGGGGGAGGCGCGCGCAACATCGCCGAAAATCTCGCGCGCCTCGACGTGCCGACCGTGCTCCTCTCGGCGGTCGGATCGGACGGACCCGCGCGGCGGCTGATCCGCTGGATGCGTAAGTTCCACGTCGATACGCGGCACGTGCGCGTCGTCGCCGACGGGCGGACGGCGAATTTCGTCTCGCTGGTTGACGAGGCGGGCGAACCGACGCTGACGATCCACGACACCGAGATCATGACGGCGGTAGACAGTAACTACCTGTGGAAGCACGAGCCGCTGTTCGAGAAAGCGGCGGTGATCGTCATCGACGCGACGCTCAACGAGGAAGCGCTGGCGACAGCATTCGAGATCGCCGCGCGCTACCATGTGCGCGTGTGCGCCGACCCGACTTCGCCGACGTTCGCCGCCAAACTGCGCCCGCACCTCGCGGGGTTGTTTCTGGTCACGCCGAACGCTGCCGAAGCCGCCGCGCTGTGCGATCAACCTGCTGAAGATCGGGACTCGGCGCTGGAGGTGGCGCGCAAGCTGGTGACGCTCGGCACGATGATCGCCGTCGTCACGCTCGGCGAACAGGGTGCGGCTTATGCTCACAGCGGCGGCAGCGGCTTCATTCGTGCGGTGCGCACGAAGGTGATCGATCCGACGGGCGCGGGCGATGCGTTCACCGGCGCGGTGATCTTCGGCTTGCTCAACGATGTCGCCATCGACGAGGCGATGCGGCTCGGCATGACCGCCGCCGCGCTGACACTGCAAGTCCCCGATACGGTGTTTCCGGGGCTGACGCAGGAGTTGCTCTACGACAAATTGGTGGTTTAATTGAGGGATCACGATCCGTTAAACTGCGAAGGTTAAGCGACGGTGATCCCACTTGCCACCCGAATGAAACTAGCGGATGAACCGCCGCGCGCGCTGACGCTTTCGCAGCCTGCGCCGCAGCCGGTGCTGAAACCGCCGCTGAAATGGGCAGGCGGCAAACGCTGGCTTGTGCCACACGTCCGCCCGATCTGGGAGCGCTTTCGAGAACGCCGCTACGTCGAACCGTTCTGCGGTGGGCTGGCGCTGGCGTTGAGCTTCGCGCCCGAACAAGCGCTGCTCAACGATGCGAACGCCCACCTGATCAACTTCTACCAGCAGATTCAAACCGGCTTGCGCGTCGATACTCCCATGCACAACGACAGCGCGGTCTACTACCGCTACCGTGAGCAGTTCAACGCACTGGCGCAGAACGGCGGCGCGACCAGCAAGCAAGCCGCTGAACTTTTCTACTACCTCAACCGCACGGGCTACAATGGCTTGTGCCGCTTCAACAAAAAGGGCGCGTTCAACGTCCCGTTTGGCAAATACGACACGATCCACTACGCCGATCATTTCTTCGACTACCAACCGACGCTCGAACGCTGGATGTTCACGGCGGGCGACTTCGCGGCGATGAGGCTCGACCCGACCGATTTCATCTACGCCGACCCGCCCTACGATGTGCCGTTCACGCAGTATTCGCAAACCGGCTTCTCATGGGATGATCAAGTGCGGCTGGCGGTCTGGCTCTCCAAGCATCCGGGTCCTGTCGTGCTGTCGAATCAGGCGACGGAGCGCATCTGCACGCTGTACGCTGGCTTGGGCTTCGACCTCGCCTACGCCGACGCGCCGCGCCGGATAAGCTGCAATGGGGATCGCACGCCCGCCGTCGAGGTCATCGCCACACGGGGGATCACACAGGACGATTAGCCATGCAGCCGCCGTATTATTTCCCCCACAAGCGCGAAGAATCATACTCGCCCGTCGAACGGGTTCGACAGTGGTTCGAGAAGCGCGGCGATGTGGTGGAAGCGCGCGACGTGCAGGATGACGCCGAGTATTACTACAAAGGCGACCTGATGATCCTGCGCACGGACGGCACACGGCAGTTCGTCGAGGTCAAGTCCGAGCCGTCGTACACGCGGCACACGACCGAAAACCTCGCCATCGAACGCTGGTCGGATACCGCCAAGCACACCCCCGGCGGACCTTGGTCAACGCAAGCTGATTTCTACGTGCACATTTACGCCGATGGGCTGCTGGTGGTGATGAACCGCAAGCATCTGGTCGCGTGGATCGAGGGTGAGTTGAGCCGCGACAAGAACACGTTCACTTACCGCGAGATTCCCAACCGGGGCTGGACGACCGGCACGTACCTGATTCCGCGTGGACGGGTGCGGTCGGCGCTCGGTCAATGGATGCGCGAATACGACCTCGAATAGGCGAGAAATCCGCATATTTGTTCCAAATTGACGGTATAAAATCGCTTAAACTATGGTATAATTTTGCTTATGGCAGTCTAGGGAATCGCGACCCGAAAAGGCGGACTCCTACCGCTCTGACTGTCCACATTTTAGGAGACGACATAACTAGGAGTATGTTGTCATGAGCGGGGAAGGATCGAAACGCTGTCGGCGATGCGGGGAGTTTTTGCCACTGCATCAGTTCTTTTCTGATCGCAATGCCAAAGACGGGCTTACGGCAACCTGTAAACGCTGCGCGGCAGAAAAGCAGGGCAAAGCCTATTTCGGCAAACGCAACAAGGATATTGTTGTACCGGAAGGCTACAAACGCTGCACGCACTGCGAACGGGTGCTGCTCAAAGAAGCGTTTGGCAAATGCGTCTCCAAAAAGGATGGGCTGCAATCGTGGTGTAACGAGTGCCGTCAAGCACGCCGGGATCAACACCGTAAGCCGAAAGAGGCGATCCCCGAGGGCATGAAACGCTGCTACAAATGCAAACAACTGCTGCCCGCCACTACCGAGTATTTTTCGGTTGCTAAACATCTTCGCGACGGTTTACAGCCCGCCTGCAAGCAGTGTTTCAAAGCGTATCGATTGCAAAACAGAGAGCGTATCTTGCAGCAAAAGAAAGAACACTACTACGAGAATGTTGTAAGCATCAACGCCGGGAAGATCAAGTATTACTATGCAAAGCAAGAGGCGCTCAGAAATGGTGACGAAGAAATATTGCGTCAACACCGCGCACGGTTAGCGGAAAGTGCAAAGATCGGTCACGCGCAGCGCCGAACGCGCAAACTAAATCTGCCGTATGATTGGAGTAGGCGTGCTTGGAAACTCTGTCTAGCGTATTGGGACAATCGTTGCAGCGTCTGTGGTGGAACTCAGCATCTCCATGCCGATCATTGGATACCTTTATCGAGTCCCGAATGTCCCGGAACGGTTACGGAAAACATGATCGTTCTATGTCGAACGTGCAATGTTCGTAAACATACGACAATGCCGGAAATCTGGTTGATTGAAACACTCGGCGAGGAAGCAGCACAGAGAAAACTTGCCGAAATTCAGGCTTATTTTGCTCGGGTTCGCGAATTGAACAAAGGGGTGAGTTAATATGGCAGGTTGGAGCCAGTTAATAGTGCTTGGCAATGTGGGACGCGATCCGGAGATGCGTTACACACAGTCGGGCGTTGCGGTTTGCTCGTTCTCGGTCGCTGTTACACGGCGTTTCGGGACGGGTGAGCAGAGACAGGAAAAGACAGTTTGGGTGAGGGTGAGCTGCTGGAATAAGCTGGCTGAGACTGCAAATCAGTACGTTCGCAAAGGCATGCAGTTGATGGTCGTTGGCTCGCCTGAAGTCTCCGCCTATCTCGACAAATCAGGACAGCCGCAGGCATCGCTCGAACTGCGTGCCGATAATTTCCAGATGCTCGGTTCGCGTGATGGTCAGGGCGGACAGGGTCAGGGCGGCGACTACGGCGATTACGGCGGCGGTCAGGGTGGCGACAACCTCGGCGACATCCCGTTCTAAGCGGGCAGGCTCGTTTCCTTTCGCCTCATAATCGGCTATGCTTGATGCAGTCAGAGTCACTTCTCTGGCTGCATTTTGCTTTTTCGAGGAGAGTCCATGAGCCAGCCCCCTAAGCCCCCCCAGCGCCAACTGCGGCTGGAAATCCCGGCAAACCTGAACGCCACCTACGCCAACGCGGTCATCGTCAGCCATACCAACAGCGAAATCGTGCTGGATTTCTTGCAAGTCATGCCCAATGATCCGCGTGCGCGTGTGCAGTCGCGCGTCGTGCTGACCCCCGCCAACGCGAAGATGTTCCTCAAGGCGCTGGAGACCAATCTGGCGCGCTACGAAGAAAAACACGGCGAAATCCCGCTGCCGCCGCAGGCGCAGTCGCTCGCGGATCAACTGTTTGGCATGATCAAGCCGGACGACGAACCATGAGCGATGATCAGATTGCCGATGCCCTGCTCCCGGCTGCCGATTCGATCCGCGCGGCGTTCGTCAGCAAGAACGCCGCCCGCGACAGCGCGATCTCACGCTCCCGCGAATTGATCCGCCACTGCGCCGAAGCCATCCGCGCGACGCATCGCCGCGAATGGGATGCCGCCGAAGCGAAACTGACGACCGCCCGGACGGCAGCGGATGAACTGCGCGGTGTGATTGCGGATTATCCCGATTTACTCTACAGTGGGTATACGCAAGACGCGCTGAAAGAGGTCGTCGAAGCGTTCGCCACCTACGCGATCATCCGCGACCGCGCCCTGCCGTCGCCTGAAACGCTGGCGGTCGATGGCAGCACGTACTTAAACGGCTTGGCGGAAGCCGCCACCGAACTCCGGCGTTTCATCCTCGACATTCTGCGCCGCGAGGACGGCGACGCGCGCGAAGCCGAGCGCCTGCTCGACTGGATGGACGCGATTTACGATCAACTGGTGACTTTCGACTTTCCCGACGCGATCACCGGCGATCTGCGCCGCCGTACCGACGTTGTGCGCGGCGTACTCGAACGCACGCGCGGCGACCTGACGACGACTTTTCAGCAGCAGCGGCTGCAAGCCGCCCTTAAGGAGTTTGAACACCGTTCAGGATTGACTGATTAAGGCTAGGTCATGGCGAATATTTTTATTAGCTACAGCCGCAAGGATGAAGCATTTGCCCGTCGTCTTGCTACGGCGTTGAGTCTGCTTGGTGCGGATGTCTGGATTGATCTCGAAGACATCCCCGTCGGCGTCAAGTGGAGCACGGCGATCCAGCAGGGCTTGAACGAGTCCGAAGTCATGATCGTCATCATCTCGCCGGACTCGATGGCATCCACCAACGTCGAAGACGAATGGCAGTATTATCTCGACCAGCGCAAGGTTGTCGTCCCGGTGCTGCTGCGACCTGCCAACATCCACTTTCAGCTTAACCGATTTCAGTGGATCAACTTCAACAACCGGGATTTCAATATCGCCTTCGAGGAACTGCACCGGGAACTAAGCGAACGCGGCTTTACGTTTTCGCACACGCCGGACGACGTCAAGAAGCAGACGGCAACCATGCTAGCCGCCTCGAACGTCCGCGTGATTCGCCGCCCGGATCAGCGCACGTTGATCACGACGGCGGTCGTCGTGGTGATCGCTGCCGTCATCCTGATCGGCGGGCTGGCGCTCCTCAACACGCGCAATCAGACCGCCGCCATCGTTCCCAGTGACACGCCAAGCAAGACTTTTACGCCGAGTCACACGCCGACGGAAGGCGATCTCACCTTCCAAGCGCGCCTGTCCACGCTCAGTCGCGACGTGATCCCGGAGCGCCGGATCACCCTCACGCTGCCGGACGGCTTGGTCGTCGGGGGCGCGCAGCTGCTGCCGACGAGCGAAGCGACTGAGACGCCGCAGCCAACGGACACAAATACACCTGTTCCGCCGACCGCAACCGAGACGCCGCAGCCAACAGATACAAATACACCTGTTCCGCCGACGGCGACTGAGACACCGCAGCCAACGGACACGAATACGCCCATCCCGCCGACGGCGACTGAGACGCCGCGTCCAACGGACACGGATACGCCCATCCCGCCGACGGCGACTGAAACGCCGCGTCCAACGGACACGAATACGCCGCGCCCCACACGCACGCCTAGTCCGACGGCGACACCATCGGCGACGAGCACGCTGACCCCCACTGTCGCGCCGCCGGTACGTCTCGTCTACGATCAAACGTCGTTCGTGCTCCACAACCAGTCCAGCCGACCGATCAGCCTCACCAGCATGTTGTTCATCCAACAAGCGTCGAGCGGACTCAGCATCAGTTTCAACAGCAGCATGTGGATCGAGCGGATGGGCAGTAACCCGATTCTGGGCAGCGGCGCGTGCGTTCAGTTGTTGGTACTCGGCACGACTCTGCCGCCGCGCCCGGATTACTGCCGCGCCCGTGCCGTGTGGATCGCGGTTGGGTCGTCGCGCTGGTTCTGGGTGAGCAGCGCCGAAAACGCTGCCTTTGAAGTCCGGCAGCTCGGCGACTCGCTGGCAGCCTGCTCGATCAGTGCGGGAGAATGCGCGGTGTACTTCGAGGACTGAAGCAACTGACCCTTGCCGCCTCAAGAGCGCTCGTTTAGAATTACCCCCGCTTCATCAAGCCGCAGACTGCAGGCGCTGAACCAGCCCTCACCGGGTGTCAGCTTAATCTCCTGCCGAGGCGAGGGTTCCCAGACTGACCACTTCACATGTGAATGGACAGCCCTTGCTTGTTTGCGAGGGCTGTTTTTTTAGCATTCGGTGTTTGGCAATTAGCCGCTGGATGCTAACCGCTTGTTGCTAATTGCTGAAATCACGAAAGGAGGAGGCGCTTGGCAATCAATCGAGAGCGCAAAGAAGAACTCGTCGCGACTTACAGCGAGCTTCTAGGTAAGACCGATGGCTTCATCGTCGCGGAATATCGCAAGATGTCTGTTGCCCGCGTCAACGACCTGCGGAAGCGGTTGAGCGACGCAGCGGGTGGAACCTACAGCGTCACCAAAAACACGTTGTTCCGCATCGCGTTGGAGCAAAACGGTTGGCCCGTCCCGCACGATATTCTGGTGGGACAGTCCGGCGTCATCTTTGGGAATGGCAATTTGCCCGCCGTCGCTAAGGCGCTGCAAGCCTACACCAAAGAAAAGGACAACGGCGAATTTCTCATGGTCAAGGGTGGCGTGATCTCCGGTTCGATCTTCCGTGCGGAAGAAATTGAATCGGTTGCCAACCTGCCGACGCTCGACGAAATCCATGCTCAGCTTGCCGGCTTGATCGTTCAGCCTGCTTCGCTGTTGGCGGGGCTGCTCGAGTCGGCGACTTCGCAGGTCGTCAATGTGCTGCAAGCCTACTTGCAGGAAAACGAATCGGGCGACGCAGCCGCTTAAGCAGCGCGCGTTTCCCCCATGTCATTTTGAACGTTAGTCAAATCACAAGCTCGAAAGGACTTGAAAACTCATGGCTGATCTGAATCGTTTGGTCGAAGACCTCAGCGCGCTGACTATTCTGGAAGCGTCCGAACTCAAGAAAATGCTCGAAGAAAAATGGGGCGTCACGGCAGCCAGCGGTGGCGGCATGATGATGATGGCAGCGGGCGCGGCAGCCGCCCCGGCGGCAGCAGCGGCGGCGGAACCGGTCGAAGAACAGACCGAATTCAACGTCATCCTCGACGATGTGGGTCCCAAGAAGATCAACGTCATCAAGGCAGTCCGTCAGGTCACCAACCTCGGTCTGAAGGAAGCGAAGGACTTGGTCGAAAGCGACAAGCCGGTCGTCCTCGAAGCCGTCAGCAAGGACAAGGCGAACGAAGCCAAGACCATCATCGAAGCCGAAGGCGCGAAGATCGTCATCAAGTAATTGTTTGCCATCCGGCAGGCGACAGACTACGATTGTTGTAGGGACGAGGCATGCCTCGTCCTTTTATTTCCCGTGACTTAAGGACTCGTCTATGTTTGCCGCCATCGCCCGTAACCTTCGTGACCTGCCGTCGTCGCTCACACCGTCCGCTGTGCTTTCCGGGCTGCTGGTAATCGTGATCGGCTACGCGTCGTCGCTCGTGATCGTCTTCCAAGCCGCCAGTGCCGCCAACCTGACCCCATCGCAAACCTCGTCGTGGGTGCTGGCGATCACCGTCGGCGCGGGCGTCAGTTCGATCATCATGAGCCTGTGGTTTCGCCAGCCCGTCACGTCGGCATGGTCAACCCCGGGCGTGGCGCTGCTCGTCACCAGCCTCGCGCAGTACAGCTACAACGAAGCCATCGGTGCGTATATCCTCGCGGGGGTGGCGATCATGCTGATCGGCTTCTCCGGTTTGTTCGGGCGCGTCATGGGCTTGATCCCCACGCCAATTGTA
>JACSRG010000169.1 GCA_014879865.1 Anaerolinea sp. | reverse complement strand
ATCGACGAATTCGAACAGGTCTACCCGCCGACCCGCGCCGACTGGCGGGCATGGCTTGCCGCCAACCATGCCACCTCCCCCGGCGTCTGGGTCATGCGCTATAAGGTCAGCGCCAAACAACCGACGATCACCTATGACGAACTGGTCGAAGAGGCATTGTGCTTCGGCTGGATCGACAGCCTGCCGCGCAAGCTGGACGACGAGCGCCATCTGCTGCTGCTCACGCCCCGCAAACCCAAAAGCGTGTGGTCGAAGGTCAACAAGGAGCGGCTTGAGCGGCTCTCAGCGGCGAATTTGATCGAACCGGCGGGACTCAAAGCCATCGAAATCGCCAAAGCCAACGGCTCATGGTCGGCGATTGACGAGTCGGAAAACCTGATCGTCCCGCCCGACCTCGCCGCCGCGCTCGAACAGAATGCCGCCGCGAGCAGCTTCTTCTACGGGTTAGCCAACACCTATAAGAAGGGGATTTTGCAGTGGATTCTCAGCGCCAAGCGCGCGGAAACGCGCCAGAAGCGCATCGAGGAAACCGTCGCCAAAGCCGCCATCGGCAAGAAAGCCAACTATCCAGCGGATCAGTAGAGATAGGACTGAGGTTAAAGGACTGAGGACTGAGTAAAAACATAGGACAAAGAGAAAGGAACACTGTGCAACGGAGAGAGTCTTTGTTACTCAGTCCTCAGTCCTGCTTTTTCTCAGTCCTAATCTTTACTCAGTCCTATTTCTTTGCCGTGCTGCTTCAAACAGCAGGATGCCCGCCGCCACCGCCGCATTCAGCGACTCGGTATCCGCCGCCATCGGGATGTAGACGCGGCTCGTCGCCAGCCCTTCGGCGTCGGGACTCGCACCATCGGCTTCGCTGCCGATGATCAGCGCGTGCGGCTGTGTCCAATCGACCGCGTCATAGGCAGCATCGCCGGTCATGTCTGCGAGGTAGACGGGCAGTTCGCCGACGTAAGCGTCGATCTCCGCCCATGACTTCTCTGCCGCCGGGACACGGAAATGCGCCCCGACCGCCGCGCGCAGCGCCTTGTCGTTATACAGGTCAACCGAACCGGGCGATACCAGCACGACATCCACGCCCGCGCCCGCCGCCGTCCGCAGAATCGTGCCGAGGTTGCCCGGATCACGCAGGTGATCGACGATCAACACGCGCTCCGGTCGAGCGGGCAGTTTCGCGGTCGGCATGGGGAACACGCCGACGATCCCCTGCGGTTGTTCGGTCGCGCAGATGTGCCGGATCACTTCGGCGGACGCCTCATAGACCTGATTGGTCAGCGGGGTGATCGCGTCGATGTTGACTTGGTCGGGGTCGAATAGGATGAATTCGGGGGAATAGCCGCCGCGTTCCATTGCATCACGAATGAGGCGCAGACCTTCCAGCGCGATCTTGCCCTCTTTGCGCCGGGTTTTGCTCTGCGTTAGCAGCGCATGCGCCAGTTTGACGCGGTCATTTTGCAGGGAAGTAATCATAGCGGTTAGTGGTTAGCGATTAGCATTTAGCTAAAAGCTAACGGCTAACCGCTAATCGCTTTATTGGTTTTGCAGCGCCAGCGCGGCGATCTTGGTGAACGTCCCCGCGTCGCGCACGGCAATATCCGCCAGAATC
This sequence comes from Anaerolinea sp., assembly GCA_014879865.1. Classification (GTDB taxonomy): domain Bacteria; phylum Chloroflexota; class Anaerolineae; order Aggregatilineales; family Phototrophicaceae; genus Flexifilum. The sequence continues at coordinate 4,732 of JACSRG010000169.1, read as the reverse complement.
TTGCGATCCAGTTCGACTCCGGCTTTCTTCAAGCCGTGAATCAGGCGGCTGTAGCTCAGCCCGTTAAGGCGAGCAGCGGCGTTGATGCGGATGATCCACAGGCGGCGCAGATCACCCCGGCGGGCGCGGCGGTCACGATACGAATAAAACAGGCTTTTCAGCATCGCTTCGTTAGCGCGCCGGAACAGCCGATTCCGCGTCCCCCACTGACCTTTCGTCAGATTCAGGACTTTCTTGTGACGACGGCGCCGGGTGAACCCGGTCTTGACACGAGCCATCTCAACTCTCTCCTGACGTTAAAGACCCGGAGCCGTTGCAGCGCTCCGGGTCGCATTCACTACGATTGCCGCTAAGTTTACGCGGGCGGGTTCTGCTTGTACAGACCGAGATACGGCGCGAGAATCTTGATGCGCTTGTGCATCGTGATGCTCGTCACGGTGATCGTCTTGTTCAGCATGTTCTTTGCGCGCTGGGAACGACGACGCCGGAAGTGGGTCTTGCCACCCTTCGTCCGCACGAGTTTCCCGCTGCCCGTCTGGCGGAAGCGTTTCGCCGTCGCCTTGTGCGTTTTCAGCTTGTACTTCTTGACTTTTGCCTTTGCCACGCTTGCTTACTCCACTCGTTGAGCGCCGTTGAAAAATGGCTGCTTATTTCTTGTTTTTGTCCGCCGCCGGAGCCAGCACCATCAGCATGGTTGTTCCTTCCATGCTCGGCATCTGCTCGACGACCGCGACATCATTGAGTTCCGCTGCAATAGCTGCCAAGCGTTCGCGCCCGATGTCCGCGTGGGTAATTTCGCGTCCGCGAAAACGGATGCGCACCCGCACTTTCATACCATCTTGAAGCCAGCCACGTGCATCCTTCACCTTGAACGACAGATGGTGATCATCTGTCTTCGGGTTGAGGCGAATTTCTTTCACCTCAATCACTTTTTGCTGCTTTTTGGCTTTGCGCTCTTTACGCGCCCGTTCATATTGGAACTTGCCGAAATCCATGATCCGGCAAACCGGGGGGTCGGCATTGGGCGAAACCTCGACAAGGTCAAGGCTTTTTTCTTCTGCCATCTCCAATGCACGCATGAACGGCACAACGCCAATATTTTCGTTCGTGTCAGTGATTAAGCGGACTTCACGCGCACGGATTTCACGATTAATTCGGAGCGATTCTTGGGAGCTTATAGCTCAGTTCCTCTCTAAATAGAAACATAAACACAGCGAACGCGGGGTTAAGCCGCGCCCAAATAGTATAACATACACATTCTTTAACACGCAAGACTCAAGCAGGGTTATACGCCCATGCCGCCGGCTAGACTCCGATGTGCACCTTCGGGTGATTGCGGGCGTAAACCCGGACTTCGTGCAGTGCCGACTCGTATGCCTCGATCAGCTCGTCGTCGCTGCCCTTGTAGCGGCGCAGCGTCTGGATCGCGCACGGTGCGCAGCCCCGCATGGCGCGGAAGCTGTCCGTTTCGCACGCCAGACACCCGTTCAGGCGGATCATCATGAGCATCAGTGCTAAGGTCGATTCGTGGTTCTCGCCGAGCGGAATAATCTGTTTGACCAGCGCGCTCCATTTTTCGCCGCGCAAGTTTTGCAAAGACGGGATAACATGATGGGGAAACATCAATTCGTTGTTTGCGTACATGCGCTCAGCTTTCACTCAATCAGGTTGTGACATATGATGTCACTTACGCATAGCATAGAACAACTTGGCGAATCACGGATGCGACTAAAGTCCTATTTCTGGTTAATATTCGGTTTGTCTTGCGCGCTGATCGCGCTTTCCGCCTGCGGTGGTGATGCGGTGATCTTCGCGCCCACCCCGCCCGCCGACGCTTCTGACGCGCTGCGCTATGATCACCCCGGCGGCGCATTCTCGGTGAGCATCCCGCGCAATTGGGCGCTCTACGAGCAGAACACCACCACGCTGGCGACCGCCGCTTTTGCCGCGCCCGGTTCGACCGAGCCTGCCCTGCTCTTCGCGGTCATCAACTTGGGGCGCGAACTGACTTCGGCGGAGTTTGGCGACCTGCTCAACCTGTACCAAGCGCAGGTACGCTCGGATGTCGGGCGCTACGCCGAGCAAAGCCGTCAAGCGATGGGCGATGGGAGCTGGCGCATCACCGGGCTGCGCGAGATCGCGCCGGGGACGAGCCTCGCGGTCAACACCTTCATCCAGCAAGCCGGGACGTTCATCGGCTTGACGGAGGTCGTGCTCCCCGCCGACGCAATTGATCCGGTGCTGCAAACGGCGATCAACACCTTCACCATTCACGCCGATGCGCCGCTCCAGCCCACCGACCTGACGACACTGGCGTTCGCCAAGAACAGTGACTTGGGCATCCTGCACGTCAGCGCATGGACGACGCGCGACGGCGTGTTTTTCGTCACCGGCGAAGTGGCGAATTATGGCTTGCTGACCGTCCGCGGGCTGCCCGTCGAGGCGGCGCTCGTCACCGCCGATGGGCTGGAAATCGTCGGCGCGGTCGATCAGGTCATGGGCTACGGGATTCCCCCCGGCGGCTTTGCTCCGTTCAGCCTGCGCTTTGGCGGAGGTCAGCCCTCGACCGCCGCCAGCTATACCGTACGACTAGGCACGGACTGGACGCCCATCGGCGAAGGCGAGATCTACGGCGCGGAATCGCTCACATGGACGGATGAATCGACCTTCGACGCCAGCAACCGCCTCATCGTGCGCGGGTCAGTGACCAACATCAGCGATCACCCGATCACCGGACTGCGCGCCACCGTCACCGTGTTCGACAGCGCGCAGAACGTGATCGGCGCAGTTTACAGCGACCTGTCGCCCGCCGAACTTGAACCGGGCGCGAGTCTGCCATTTGAAATCCCCGTACCGGAAATCGGCGGAGAGGCGCGCAACTACATCCTCAACCTACAAGGGCTGCCATGACGATCACGCACCTGTTTTTCGACCTGCACGGCGTCCTCATCGACCCGCGCCGCAACAGCCAGTGCTGGAGCGCCGCGCTCGGACGCTTTATGGCGGAGCGCTTCGGCGGCACACCCGCCGCATGGGAGCGCGCCAACCATCAGATTGAGGAGGATTGGGACAGCTATTACGCCGATCTCGACTTCGGCGGGGATGACTGTGTGGAACAAATGTGGGAAGGCGTGTTTCGCACGACTCGCGCCCAGTTTCGCTTGACCGGGACGCCCGAACCGCCGCACGACGCGCTGATCGCGCTCTCTCGCGAAATCCCCGGCACGATCCCGCGTGCGTGCGCTTCCGCCTATCCCGAAGTCGCCGCTGTGCTGGCGCGCTTGGTCGCGGGGGGGATCACCTTAAGCGTCACGAGTCATGCGCTCGAAACACAGGTGCGCGCCACGCTCGAAGGCAGCGGCTTGCTCGACTACTTCGGCGCGGTCATCGGCACGGATACGTTCGGACGCTTCCACAAGGACGCCGCCTACTACACCCGCGCCGCGCAGCACCTCAAGGTTGATCCGCGCCGCTGCGCCGTGCTCGACGACCGCCCGGAGCCGGTCGAGGGCGCGAAATTGGCGGGCATGGAGACGATCTTCGTCTGCCGACCGGAGCGCTGCCATGATCGCCGCACCAGCGCCGATCTCGTCGTCCCTGATCTAACACCACTGCCAGCCAAATACGCCCCGGATTAACCTCTTACTGCCCGAAGGCGCGGATCGCATCGTAGATTTCGAACAATTCCTGCGGCGTGTACCCATCTTGGCTCATGATCGTGCGGTTGCTCCCGCCCTTGACCACCGTCAGCGAGTAGGTGAACGCATCCGCCGCCGCGCCGGGACTCATGAACTGCCCGCTGAGGTTAAAGATATTGATCGCCTCAAGCAGCCGGTTCAGGTTGGTGATCGCGTCTTCGCTTGCCCGCGACTCCGTCCCGTTGCGAATCACGCGCCCGTCGGCGTACACGTCGATCTGGATGTTTACGCCCGCCAAGCCGCCCGTCTGCGTGAACAGCACCCGGTCAAAAGCGAACGGCGGTGCATCCGGTGCCTGCATCGTCCCCACGCCCGCCGGGATGAGTGTCCCCGGCTCGGCAAATGCCACCGTCTGCTGAATTTCGGACAGAGCCGAAGTCGCTTGGATGCCACCCCCGGCACTCGCATCCGTCGCCGGGATCGGCGTCGGCGGCACTGGCGTCGCCGTTGGCTCTGGTTGTCCACCGCACGCTGCCAGCAGCATCACGAGCATCACTATCATCAGTCGCTTCATTGCATTTTTCCTCTGCGCTCTTTGCGGTTAATATCCCCGATCAACACCCCGACCAGCACCGCCAGCACCGGGATCAGCGGCAGATAATACCGCTGCCACGGGAGCGGATTCAGCAGCAGCGACCCGGCACTGATCCCGAACCAGAGGATCACGCCGCTGTACCAGCGCCAGCGCCACAGCGCGACGATCACGCCCGCGCCCGCCGCGATGGTCACGACCACGCCGATTCCCTGCCCGTACCCCGCCCAGATCGACGCCGTATAAAGCTCGATCTCCGCGCGAATCGGTTCAATCTCTGCCCATGACGCCAGTTCGTAGAACATCGTCGGCGCGCTGGCAGGCTGAACCACCAGCGCCGCGATCCGTTCTGTCAGGCTCATCGGCGCAAGCGGGTCAATCGAAGTCTGGATGTCGAGCAGTTTTGAACGTTCTTCCAGCAGATTGACGACCCGCGCCGGCGGATCGTTCCACAGCGCAGGCGACAGCGCGACAAAGCCCGCCACGACGATCACCGCGCTGA
>JACSRG010000887.1 GCA_014879865.1 Anaerolinea sp. | reverse complement strand
CGCCGCTGACCAGCCCCGCGAGGTCGGTGATGACCACCTGCTCGACGCCGCCCGCCAGCGCCTCCAGCGCCGTCCGCACCTTCGGGATCATGCCGCCGAAGATCGACCCATCGGCGATCATGTCACCAACCTGCCCCGGTGTGAGCGTCGGGATTACCTGCCCATCTTTCAATACGCCGGGGACATTGCTCAAAAACACCAACCGTTCTGCTTCGAGCGCCCCGGCGACCGCACCCGCGACGTGATCAGCGTTCACGTTGAAGTTGTTATTCTCGCCCAAGCAGATCGGCGCGATCACCGGGATGATTCCCTGATCGAGGAAGTCGATCAGCACGTCCACCCGCACGGCGGTGACTTCACCCGTGAAGCCCATGTCCGCCGACGCGTGCATAAGCTTTTCCGCGCTGATCACGCCGCAGTCTACGCCGCTCATGCCGAGCGCATCGATCCCCGCGTTGACCAACGTCCGCACGATGCGCTTGTTGACCGTGCCGCCCACGACCATTTCCACCAGCGCCAGCGATTCGGCGTCGGTGACGCGCAGCCCATCGACGTAGCGCGGTTCGATGCCGAGGCGGGTTTGCAGCGCGCTGATCTCCTTGCCGCCGCCGTGAACAATCACGTAGGGTGTGTCGATCTGCTTCAAAGCGGAGGCAAACTCCGCGAGAAAATCCGGGCTGTCGAGTTCATGACCGCTGATCTTAATGACGAGTGGGGCTGGCATTGAGAATATCCTTCTAGAGTAACGCCGTCGTCTCTGGAAAACCGTACATCAGGTTAAAACACTGGACAGCTTGCCCCGCCGCGCCCTTACGCAGATTATCGGTCACGCTGGTGATATGGACATAGCGATCCGTCACCGGCGTAACGCTGATCGCCGCCTTGTTCGTCCTGACCACATCCTTGAGCGTCGCCAGCTTGCCCGCCGGATGCACCATGATCAGCGGCTCGTTCGCGTAGGTTTCTTCGTACAGGCTTTGAACATCCGCGCTGCTGTGACCGGGCGCGAGTTCGACGTAGATACTCGCCATCAAGCCGCGATCCACCGGGAGCAGATGCGGCGTGAAGATCAGCACGCCCGCCGCCGGGTTGATCTTGCGCATCTCCTGTTCGATCTCCCCGACATGGCGGTGCGACCGTCCCACGCCATAGGGCGAGAAATTGCCGTACACCTCGACAAAATGCGTGTTCGCCTTCGGTTCGCGCCCCGCCCCGCTCACGCCGGACTTGGCATCCACGATGATCGGGCGTTCGTTGACCAACCAGTTCGCGCGCAGCAGCGGGTAAATGCCGAGCAGCGTCGTCGTCGGGTAGCAGCCCGGCGCGGCGATGCGTTCGCTGCCTTTCAGTGCGGCGCGGTTGAATTCGGGCAAACCGTAGGGCGTGGGGAGCAATTCAGGGTGCGGGTGTGGATGGTTGTACCACTGCTGGTACAGTTCGGGCGTATCGAGGCGCAGATCGGCGGACAGGTCAATTGCGCGGACGCCATGCGCCTGCGCTTTCTTCGCCATTTGCGCGGAGACGCCGTGCGGCAGCGCGAGGAAAACCGCATCGACGCTTTCGAGCGGCGCATCTTCCGGCTTGATGTACTGCAAATTTGTAAACGGGATATCATCGCCCGCATAGGTGCCGGACGTACCGAAAACGACTTCGACGTGTGGATGCGCCGCGAGAATCTCGACGGCATCCTGCCCCGCGTACCCCGACGCGCCGTAGATACCTACGCGCACTGTCTGTTGTTCCATTGCTTCCCCTTTTGCGCATAAAAAATCCCCCTGCCTCACGTTGAGGTCAGGGGGATGGCTTGGCGTTCGTGTCTCGTACTTGCCGCCTAATGCAAAAATCCCTGCTTGACCTCATAGGTCTGCGGGCTGCGACGGCGACGACGGATTTCCGGCAACGAGGTGATAAGCGACATCATTTCCACCATTCAGAATGTGCTCAATATAACGCACTTACCGCCCTCTGTCAACGAACAATCAGGGCACTCAGCAGATCGTTGTACTGGCGCGTGTTGGCGTCGTAAATGCCGAAACCCGCTGCCAATTCCCAGTAACACCAGCCGAAGCCGTTCATCTCTGCCGTCTCGCGGACAGCCTGCGTATACAGCATCCGACTCGTCCAGTCGGCGGCGTGATACATGCCGAATTCCCCCAAGAACAGCGCGATACCCTGTTCATCTGCCCACGCTTGGGCGGTGGCGAACGCTTCTTCCAACGCACGGTAATCGGCGCGCGTGCCCCACATTCGACCTAACCACGCGCCAGACCCGTTGACCCATTCCGCGCCTTGATGCGTCACCTCGAACGGATCGTAGTAATGAAAGGTCGCGACGATATGGTCGTCCTCAGGCAGTTCCAATTCAGGCAGACTCCAGTAGCCGTTCCAGTTTCCGCCACCAATGACCAACCAGCGATCCGGGTTGCTGGGGCGCACGGCGTCGATCAGGCGCGGGATGAGCGCGTTCCAGCGTTCCGGGGTCAGGGCGCTGTTCGGCTCGTTGAGCAGTTCAAACACCAGCGTGGACGGGTAATCGGCGAAATATTCGGCAATCTGCGTCCACAGTGCGATGAGCCGTTCTTCGTGATTCGCCGGATCGGTTGCCATTTCGTCGTAGTGATGCACGTTGATGATCACCTGCAAGTCCTGTGCCAGCGCCCAACCGACTACCGTTTCGATCCGGCTCATGAACGTGGGATCGATGGCGTAGGGCGCGTCATCCTCGGCATGAGCCGACCATTTGATCGGGATGCGCACGGTCTGAAACCCCGCTTCCGCGATGTCGCTCAGGAAATAATCTTGCACGCGCAAACCCCAATCACCTTCATTCGCGGCTTCGAGCATGTTGCCGAGGTTGATACAACGATCCAGCGGCGGCGCACTGGTTTGCCCTAGAACAGGCGCAGCGCACACAGTGATAGCGAGCAGGAAAACGGCAAAGTAGACGCGCATGTCACATCCTTTCACGACAGATCATGCACATTATGACCAAGCCGGTGATCCGCCTCAAGTAGCCAAAAGTCAGGGCGATTTTGTCCATATTTGTTAGCGTGAAGGCAGCCACACGCCCTGACATCGCCAATGCAGTTATAATCCGCGTAGATGACAGTGGATTACAGGCACGATACCGAAGTGATGATCGAAGCCAAGAATTTGACCAAACGCTACGGCGATCACCTCGCCGTTGACAGCCTGAGTTTCAGCGCCAAGAAGGGTGAAATCGTCGGGCTGCTCGGACCGAACGGCGCGGGTAAAACCACGACCATGCGGATGCTGACCGGCTTCATGCCGCCGACCGAAGGCAGCGCCAAGATCAGCGGGCATGACGTAGTCGAGGACTCCCTCGAAGCGCGCCGGAATGTCGGCTATCTCCCGGAGCGCGTCCCGCTCTACCCCGATATGAGCGTACGCGGCTACGTGCTGTTCTGGGCGCGGCTGCGCGGCGTGCCGAATCCGAAAGCTGCCACCGACGCCGCCCTCGCCCGCGTCAACCTCTCGGATCGGCGAAATCAACTGGTGCGCCACCTGTCGAAAGGTTTGAAGCAGCGGCTCGGACTGGCGCAGGCGCTCGTCCACAACCCGCCCGTGATCATCCTCGACGAGCCGACCATCGGCATCGACCCGCAGCAGGTGATCGAAGTGCGCCAGAGCGTGCGCGAACTCGGCAAGGATCACACCGTGCTGTTCAGCACGCACATTCTCAGCGAAGCCGAGCAGGTTTGTGACCGCGTGCTGATCATCAACCGGGGCAAGATCGTCGCGCAGGGCAAGCCTGCCGATCTCCGCAAAAAATTGCAGCCGGGAACGCTGTTGTACGTGCAGATCGGCGGCGCGAAGAAGGCGCAGGCGCGCGAACTGCTGACTGCCATCCCCGGCGTGCTGAACGTTGAGACGCAGGGCGACGGTTTTCAGGTGAAGGCGAACGGCGATCTGCGCGGCGATGTGTCCGCGCGTGTGCTGGGGGCGGGCTATCAACTGCTCGAAATCCGCACCGTGACCACCTCGCTCGAAGACATCTTCCTTGAACTGGTGAAAGAGGGCTGACATGGCGACGTGGATTGTCTTCCGGCGCGAAGTCGGGCAGTATTTGTCGTCTCCGTTCGCATATGTGATCGCGGCGGCAGTCTTGTTCCTGACCGGACTGCTGTTCAACCGTGATTTGCTCGTCAGCATGACGGTCAAACCCGCCGAACCCGCGCTCGTCCCGGCGGTGCTGTCGTTCACGATGATCTTTTTCGCCCCGCTGCTGACCATGCGTCTGTTCGCCGAAGAACGGCGCGAAGGCACGCTCGAACTGCTCATGACCGCCCCGGTCACCGACAGCAGCATCGTCTTCGGCAAGTTCTTGGGCGCGTGGCTGTACTACACCGTGCTCATGTTGATCACCTTCAGCTACCAGTTCATCCTCGTGAGCATCGCGCAGCCCGACATCGGTCACGCGATCAGCGCGTACTTGGGTATCTGGCTGTACGGCGGCGCGACGCTGGCAATCGGCGTGTTCTTCTCCGCGCTGACCGAGAATCAGATCGTCGCCGCCTTCCTCAGCATGATCACGCTGCTGCTGTTCTGGCTCGGCGACCAAGCCGGCGACCTGATCGCCAACATCGACCTCGCGCGGCTGATCCGGTCGCTCTCGCTGCAAGGACATTTCTCCACCTCGTTTGCGGCGGGGCTGGTGCGCGCGGAAGACATCGCCTTTTTCGCCGGGATCATCGTCGTCCTCCTCTACATGACCATCCGCGTGGTCGAAGCGAATCGGGTGCGCTGATGGCAGCCAAGCAGAGACAACCACTCGTTATCCGGCGGGGGCATATCGCCACCCTCGCCAGTTATATCGGCGCAGCAGGCTTGATCGCCGCCATCGTCGGGCTGCTGTGGCAGGGCGGCTTTACGCCCTACATCGGGGCGGTTTTCGTCGTCGGCTTCTTGGGGATCGCGCTGTGGGGCATCATGACGCCGACCGAGTTCCGCGCCTTCATTACCGGGCGGAGCATCCGGCACAGTTCGATCAGCGTGTTCTCCACCCTGCTGCTGATCGGCATCGTCGTCCTCGTCTTTCTGTTCCTCCAGCGCCGCGCCCTCACGCTTGATCTCACGTCGGCGCAGCGCTTCACCTTGAGCAGCGAAAGCATCACCGTGCTGAACCGCGTCAGCGAGCCGATCCGCATCACCGGGTTTTACACGCCCGATTACCTGACGCTGCGCGAGGTCGATGATGAGTTTTTCCGGCTGTACGAAGCCCAAACCGAAGGCATGATCACGCGCCAGTACATCAACCCGAACGAGCAGCCCGCGCTGGCGACCCGCTTCGGAGTGAACGCGGACGCGCAGGTATTCGTCTCGTATCTGAACGCCGATGGCAGCGTCGATTTCAACACCGTCGCGCGCGTCCCGCGCGGCGACAACCAAGAGCGCGACATCACGCAGGCAATCGCCCGCCTGCTGATCTCCGGCACGATCACGGTGTACTTCGACATCGGCAACGGCGAACGTCACCCGCTGGATACGACGCAGGAAGGCATTTCCGGCATCGACGCGGGCATGAACGAGAGCGGCATCATCACGCGAGAATTGAGCCTGATCCAGATCGCCAACGAAGGCGGCGACATCCCCGCCGACGCGCGCGCGCTGCTGTTCGTGCGCCCCGTCCTCGACCTGACGCAGCCCGAAATCATCGTGCTGGAACGGTATCTCGCACGCGGCGGCGCGCTGTTCATCATGTCGGATGTGCTGTTCAGCGACAACCCATTCTTGCAGGAAAGCGGCGCATTCAATACCTACCTATGGGAGCGCTTCGGCATTCGCGCCCGTGATGCCGTCGTGGTCGAATCGCCCTCCGCCAGCACCGATACCCCACTCGACGTGATCGCCGCTTACACCTTCACCGACACGTCGATTGGCGCACGGCTCGATCCGGCGCAAAACCCGCTGCTGTTCCGGGTTGCCCGCGCGCTCGAAGTCAACCTGACCAGTGCCCCGCCGACCATCGCCAACGGGCAGATCACGCTCTCGTCGGAAGTCAGCTACGGCGAAACAGACCTCACCACACTCGGCGACACCAACACCTACAGCTACGACTCCGCCACCGATCTGCCGCCGCAGTTGACCACCGTCGTCTGGGCATGGGATCAGGCGACACAGGCGAAGATTCTGCTCGTCGGCGACAGCAATTTCGTCAGCAACGGCGCGGTGCTGACCGCCTCCGGCAACGGCGTACTGTTCACCGACGGTATCGCGTGGTTGACCGGAATTGATGAGGAGATCAACTTCACGCCGCAGGCGTACAGCTCCGGGCTGCCGCTGATCTTCATCGATGCGGCAACGCTCAACCTGATCGGCTTCCTGACGATCATCCTGCTGCCGGGGGTCGTGCTGGTGTTCGGTCTGGCAGTCTGGGCAAGGCGGGTACGGCGATGAGAAGCAGCGCGCGCAATTTGGTGATCTTCGGCGCGATCTTTATTGTGCTGGCGGTGATTGTGCTGGTGCAGCAGGCGACGCCCGCCGTCGCGCCAGAGGATGTGCCGGAATGGGCGATCAATACGACGCCTGTGTTCGCCGGGTTCTCGAAGGAACAGATCGCCGGGATTCGCTTGAACAATGCCGCGACCGGGGATGCGCTCACACTGCTGCGCGGCGCGGAAGGCGTCTGGATCGTGCCCGACTCGCTCGGCACGCTGAACGTCGAAGTTGCGGAGATCATCGCGCAAACACTGGTCATCCTGCCCTCTAGCAGCACCATTGCCGATACGCCGCAGGAGTACGCTCTGTACGGCTTCGACCCTATCCCCGTGATCAGCATCGAGTTCTTCTTGAACAACGGCGTAACGCATGGGATCAGCATCGGCTACCGCAACCCGACCGAAACCGGCTACTACGCGCTGATCGACGAACGCCCGGAAATCTATATTCTGGAGCGCGCACCCGTAGACTTTTTCATCAGTGTATTAAGAAGCCCCCCAATTGCTTGACAGAAATGCTAATTCTCGTTATTGTGTTAAATCGCAGTGAGGGACAGGCAGGTACGTTAATTCCTGCCTGTTGTTATGTTTGTCAACCAGCCCAGTTTGCGTCATAATCTGTTCGAGACGTAAGAATTCTTGTGATATTTCGTCTGTACTATTGTAGGACGGAGTATCGCGTGTGGTGTGTAGTGTATGCTTACGGTAATGGTACAAAAAGACGAACTCCGGAACCAACTCATCGAGAAAGCGCGTAAGCAGGGCGGAAGCCTCAGTTACGACGACATTCTTGCCGCTTTCCCTGATGCTGAACGCGACATCAGTCTGCTCGATGAACTCATGGAAGAGTTCATGGATGCCGGAATTGAGGTCGTTTCGCAAGCAGAACCCGACGCTTCCGCCCTGTACGGTGGCGGCGGGCAGAGCGGGGATGTCGATATGGGTTTGGAGATGGTCGAGGAAGATGAGACGGATCTCGCGTTTTATCGTGATGACGACTTGATCGACGATTTGGGCTACCAGCAGGCATTGGATAGCGATGATGTCGTAGGTTTGTACCTCAAGGAAGCGGGGCGCGTGCCGCTGCTCACCGCCGAGGAAGAGGTCAGCCTTGCCAAGCGGATGGAACTCGCCAAGCACGCGGCGGAAATTCTCGAAACGCGCGGCGACGAACTCCCGCTTGACGACGTGTATACCCTGCGCGAGCAGGTCGATGACGGTGAAATGGCGCAGGAACACCTCGTGCGTGCTAACGCGCGTCTGGTGATCAGCGTGGCGAAAAAGTACATCGGGCGCGGTGTGCCGTTCCTTGACCTCATCCAAGAGGGCAACATCGGCTTGATCCGCGCGACGAACAAGTTCGAATACCGTCGGGGACACAAGTTCAGCACCTACGCGACGTGGTGGATTCGCCAAGCGGTGAGCCGCGCCGTCGCCGATCAGGGGCGGACGATCCGCGTCCCCGTCCACATGGGCGACCAGTTGAACCGGATGCGCCGGGTGCAGATGCGCCTGACGCAGGAACTCGGACGCGAACCCTCGATTGACGAACTGGCGACCGGCATGGAGACCACGCCGGACAAGGTCGAAAATCTGCTGGAAATCGCGCGCCGCCCTGTCAGCTTGGAGACGCCGATTGACGAAGAGGGCGACTCGACTTTCGGCGATTTTGTCGAAGACGTGACCAGCCCCGCGCCCGCCGAAGAGGTGGCGACGAATTTGCTGCACGAGCAGTTGAACACCGCGCTGGATCGCCTGCCGTCGCGTGAAGCGCAGATTTTGCGCCTGCGTTACGGTCTGGAAGACGGGCGCGTATATACTCTGGAGGAAGTGGGACAGGCGATTGGCGTCACCCGCGAGCGTGTGCGTCAGCTTGAAGCACAGGCGCTCAACCGGCTGCGGCAGTCGTCGGCTCATGTGACCTTGCGCGACTATCTCTACGAGGAGTAATTCCGGGTGCGTGCCACACGGGGACTTCTGATCGGTTCGCTGGCGCTGATCGCGCTGGGGATCGTGCTGCTGCTCAATAACTTCCTCCTCCTGACGAATTTCAATGTCGGAGCGTTCGCGCCGTTGATCCTCGTGATCCTCGGCGCGATCATTTTGCTGCGCGGCGATCTGCTGGCGGGCGGCGAAGCGCGCACATTCGGGATCACACGCGGCAGCGTCGAGCGGGCAACCCTCGACATCAGCGCGGGCGAAATCGACGTGAGCGCGCAGCCGCTTCAGCGTGAAGGACGCTTGATCGCCGGGCAGTATGCGCTGAACAGCCGTCCCGCGCTCGACGTGCAGGAAAACAACGCCACGCTGATCATGCACCGCGCCGCGACGCCGTTCCTCTCGTTCGCGGATTGGTCGATGAACCTCGCGCACGATCTCCCGTGGACGATCTACGTCACGACGCACCTCGGACAAGCCAACTTCGACCTGACCGGCTTGATCGTGCAGAAAGCGGTCATCGCCACCGGCTTCGGTGACATCCGCTTGACTGCGCCGCAAGAAGCCTTCGAGCCGCTGATCCTCAAATCGGCGCTCGGCAACATCCATGTGATCGTGCCGACGGGCGTCAACGCCCGTGTGACGATCAGCCCGTCGCGCTTCTTCCAAGTTCGCGTAGACGAAAATCGCTTCCGGCGCGAAGGCACATCGAACGTGTATGTCGCCCGTGATGTTGACCCGCAGCGCGCGCCGATTGACATCTACGTGAGCGGCACATTCGGGGATGCTTACCTTGCATGAGTACCCCAACTCCGTTCTTAATCCGTGATGGCTTAGACGCCGATCTTCCCGCCCTGCTGGCGCTGGATCACCGCTACGAGACCGATACCGTCTGGCAGATGACACTTCGGCAGGAGGATGGTTGGTTGATCGGCTTTCGTACCGAACGCCTCCCCCGCCAGATCGAAATCACCTACCCTGCCAGCGCCGAGCAGTTTCAGCCGTTTTTGCCCGACGATCACTGCTTCCTCGTCGCCACACGGCGCGATGACTCTACGCCGCTCGGCTATTTGACGATGCGCCATGATGCCGTACATCAGATCGGCTTCATTAGCGATCTGGTCGTCACACGTCCGCACCGCCGCACCGGGATCGGGTCGCGGTTGATCAACGTGGCGGGCTTATGGGCAAAGGAGCGCGGCGTCACCCGCTTGATCCTCGAAACGCAAACAAAGAACTACCCCGCAATCTTGTTTATTCAAGCCATTGGCTTCACCTTCTGCGGGTACAATGATCAATACTTTCGCAATCGAGACATCGCCGTCTACTTCAGCCAGTCTCTGCGCTAGAGGGCATCGTGGAAGCGTCGCTTGCCTATATCCTCGAACTCATCAACCAGACGCTCACCGCCGCCATTGTGGTGATCGCGGCGTCGCTAGCGCTGTATAATCTTTCCCGCAACCTCGACAACCGCGTCGCGCGTACATCCGCCATCGTCCTCGTCTTCATGACGCTTGCCTACGTGTGTGATGCGTTTGTCGCGCTCGAACCGGGCATCCAGACCTATGAAGCCGTCCTCCGCGTACAGTGGATCGGCATCGCCTTCATGCCCGTCGCGCTTTATCACCTGTCCGATGCGCTGCTGGCGACAACCGGACTCCCGTCGCGCGGACGCCGCCGCCGTGTGATCCGCATCCTCTACCTGATCAGCATCGTCTTTCTAGTCGCCGCCGCGTTCACCGATACGCTCGTCAGCCCGGTGCGCGTGAGCACACCGCTGTTCGAGAATCGCCGTTTAGTCGGTCTGGTCGCGCAGCCCGTCTTCCCCGTCTACGTGATCTATTTCATTGGCGCGACGATTGCGGCGTTCATCAATGTGCAGCGTGCGCGGCAGCGCTGTCTCACCCGTTCGACGCGGCGGCGCATGGGCTATTTGCAAATCGCCATGCTCACGCCCGCCTTCGGGATTTTCCCGTTTTCGGTACTGCTCGGCATCGGCAGCGAGTTCACCGTGTTGGGCTTGTTCCTCGTCAACCTAACCAACATCCTCGTGATCTTCATGCTGCTGTTCCTCGCCTACCCGCTCTCGTTCTTCGGATCGCGCGTTCCGGATCGAGTCGTCAAGGTCGATCTGCTGCGCTTCATGCTGCGCGGACCCGCGACGGGGCTGCTGGCGCTGGTGGTGATCACCTTCACCACGCCCGCCACGCGCATTCTCAGCATTTCCGGGCAGGAATTCATGCCTTTCGCCGTCGTCGCCTTCGTGCTGATGTGGCAGTGGACAATCGCGCTGGCGCTGCCGTTCCTTGAGCGCCGCTTAGTCTACGGCAGCGAAGATGCCGATCAATTGGAAAAACTGCAAAACCTGAGCGAGCGTCTGCTAACCCGCGCCGATCTCATGCAGTTGATGGAGGCAATCCTTGCCTCAACGTGCGACTACCTGCGCGTGAATAGTGCGTTTGTCGCCAGCGTCAGCGAAGACGCGCCGGAAATGGTCAGTGCTGTGGGGTCGGTACGCCCTACGCAGGCGCTCCTCGGCGACGAGCAGGCGCAGATCATCGACCTGCTCCAGAACGGTATTGATGATTTGCACGTGGCGAAGTGGCACAACTTCTGGATCACACCGCTCTACAGCCTGCGCGGTTCGTCCCCGGTGCTGATCGGCTTTATGGGCATTCAAGCGCGCTCCGCCGAAATCGACCTGACGCCTGATGATGAGAAAATGCTCAAGTCATTCTCTCGCCGCACCGCCGGAGCGCTGGACGATATGCGCTTGCAAGCCGACGTCTACGCCGCGCTGGAAGGTCTGCTGCCGCAAATCCACCTGACGCGTTCCGCCGCCGCCGAGCTTGAATACCGCCCGGGACGCGGCGAAACCCCGCCGGGGTCGGCGCAGGTGAGCGACATCGACAAGGAGCAGTTCCGCGAACAGGTGCGCGCCGCGCTCCGGCATTTCTGGGGTGGTCCCGGCTTGTCGAGCAGTGCCCTGCTCGAACTGCGCATCGTGCGCGAGGCGCTGCCCACCAACGATAACAACCCGGTGCGCGCCCTACGTGCCGTACTTCAAGAGGCGATTGAGCGTCAGAAGCCCGCCGGTTCACTCGACGGTGTGTCGAAGAACACCAGCCCCGAGTGGATGATTTACAACATCGTGCAGATGCGCTTCGTCGAGAAGATGAAAGTCCGCGAAGCGGCGTACAAGCTCGCCATGAGCGAACCGGATTTCTATCGCAAGCAGCTCGTCGCCGTGCACGCGGTCGCCGACACGCTGCTCGATATGGAAAATCATCGCCCCGAATAATTCTCACATGACAGCTAATAGCCCGCTTGTGCGCAAACGCTCCCAAATGCTATACTAGGATTGGCGAACGTTAACCATTGGGGAAATTGGCTCAGATTATCGTTTATCGTAAGTTTGTTCGAGGGAAAATAGATCATGACCGCGAACGTACAGCGTCGGGATCATACGCCGCCCCCGCCGCTTGAGGAGGGGTATTGGGCGGCGCTTTTGCATGAGGGGGAATTTTCAGAACCCGTTTCTTTAGACGAACTCCACACAAACAAGACCGAAGAACCTAGCGAAGATTTTATACCAGCTTCAGCATCCACCCCCGTAGGTTCTGATTGGGATGAAGTTCGCCGCGTAATGGAAGACGACGAAACGATTGAACTGCTGGTTTCGGGGTACAACCGGGGCGGCTTGCTGGTCGAATGGCGCTCACTGCGCGGTTTCGTCCCGGCGAGTCAGCTCGTCGATTTCCCGGCGACCTCCAACGATCTCGCGCGCCGCAAAGCATTGATGAGCCGCGTCTCGCAGATGCTCACCCTACGCGTCATCGAACTGAGCGAGGAGCAGAACCGCTTTATCCTCTCCGAGCGTGCGGCAAAGGCGCAGCGCGGCGAACGCGCCGACATCCTGTCCCGTCTGGAAGCCGGGGACAGTATCAGCGGCATTGTGACCAATCTGTGCGATTTCGGCGCATTCATCGACCTCGGCGGTCTGGAAGGCTTGATCCACATCAGTGAACTGAGTTGGGGGCGTGTGGGGCATCCCGCCGACATCCTCGAACGTGGGCAGGAAGTCACCGCCTACGTGCTGGAAGTCAATCAAGATGCCGGACGAATCGCGCTGAGCCTGAAGCGCCTGCACGACGACCCATGGGAGACGGTGCATCTGCGCTACCAGATCGGCGAGAACGTCGAAGGCATTATCACCAACGTGGTGGATTTTGGCGCATTTGCGCGCATCGAAGAAGGGCTGGAAGGCTTGATCCACGTCAGCGAACTGGCGGAGGGGCATTTCCTGCACCCGCGCAATGTCGTCTCCGAGGGGCAAAAGATCACCGCGCGCATCTTGAGCATTGACGGGCGTGCTCGCCGTCTGGGCTTAAGTCTCCGCTCGAATTCGTAACGGGGATTACTGTGGCTCAAGGGAAACCGGGAAAAGCGCCGCCTTCACAGGCAGGGGCAGCGAAGAAAATCACCGCGAAGCCGGATGTGAAGACAACCGCCGAGGAACGTGCCGAACGGCTGGACAAATACACCGTCAAGCCGGAATTCTGGGACACGATCCTCGACGCGCTGCCCCCATGGGGCGACGAGATCGCCGCCATCGTGCTGATCATCTTCGGGGTGATGTCGTTCCTGTCGCTGCTCAATGCCTCGCCGGATGCGTCGGTCGCGGCGGCATGGTCGAACGCGCTGACGGGCTTGTTCGGCTATGGGAGCGCGCTGGTGTGCGCCGGGATTTTCGGTCTCGGCGTGATCATCCTGCTGCCCAAGCTGGGGATCGTGATCCGCTTCCCGACCCGCCGCATCCTCGCACTGGAAATCGCCTTCCTGTCGGTGCTGGCGCTGCTGCACTTGATCGCCGGCGAGAACGAACTGCGCACGCTGGCGCGCTTAGGACGCGGCGGCGGGCAGGTTGGATGGGCGCTCTCGTCCGTGATCAGCGGGCTGCTCGGCTCGGCGGTCGCGCTCGCGATTTATGGCGCGCTGTTCGTGATCAGCGTGGCGCTGGTCTTCGGCATTCGTCGTGACACCGTACTGCGCTTTTTGCGCGGAGCAGGCACTCGCTTGCGGGAATATGCCGTCAAGTGGACGCCGCCACCCGCTCCCGAACCCGTAGCCAAGACGACGCTCGACACGGCATTGAAGCCGGAAACGCAGGTGGTGATCGACCCGGCAGGCGTGCCGGCGCTCGTCCCGACGAACAGCGCGGCGAACGCGCAGCGCGTCAAAGCCTACGGCATCATGCGGATTCGCGTCAATCCGGATAACCTACCGCCCTCGCTGCGTCCCGGCGCTGCCGCGCAGTCTGCCGAGGTCGAGGACGAAGCACCGATTGACGTGTCGCAGCACCCGCTCTTCCAGCGCCGTGAGACGATTACGAATTTCAACGCCATCGGCGTCAAGCAGCCCGCCAAGAAGGGCGCGCCGCAGATGGTCGAACGCCCCGACGGGCGCATCAAGCGCTTCTTCACCGTTGAAAACATGAAAGAGCCGAAGCAGATCGCCAAGCGCAGCACCGTGCTGCCGCCGCTGACGCTGCTCTCGGACATCGAACTCAGCCTGCCGGACGAGAACGAGATTAATCACAACGTCGTGTTGATCGAGAACACGCTGCTTGAATTCGACATCGACGTAGACGTGGTCGATGTGCGCGTGGGACCGACCGTTACGCAATACGCGATTCAACCTTTCCGTGAGAAGATGACCGCCGAAGGCGAAACCGCCTTCAGCCGCACGCGCATCAACAAGATCGCGGGCTTGGCGAGCGACCTTGCGCTGTCGCTGTCGGCGAAGCGCCTGCGCCTCGAAGCGCCTGTCCCCGGTCACAGCTACATCGGCATCGAAGTACCGAACAAAAAGCCGAGCATCGTCGCTCTGCGCTCGGTCTACGAGAGCAAGACTTATTACGAGCAGGCGCAGAAGAAGAAATCGCCGCTGTTCATCCCGCTTGGACGCGATGTGTCCGGCGCACCCGTCGGAATCGACTTATCCCAGATGCCACACCTGTTGATCGCCGGGACGACGGGTTCGGGCAAATCGGTGTGCATCGCCGCGATGGCGACGGCGCTCGTCATGGACAACTCGCCTGACCAGATCAAAATGGTCATGCTTGATCCGAAAATGGTGGAACTCAGCCGTTTCAACGGCTTACCGCATCTGCTCGGTAATGTCGAAACGGAGCAGGAACGCATCATCGGCGTGCTGCGCTGGTGCACGCGCGAAATGGATCGCCGCTACCGCCTGCTTGAGGAAAGCGCGGCGCGCAACATCGACACCTACAACTCGCGTTTGGGACAGAAGAAGCGCGATGAATACCTGCCCTACATCGTCATCCTGATCGACGAGGTGGGCGACCTCATGCTCTCGCACCCGGACGAAACCGAAAAGACGATCACGCGCCTCGCGCAGATGGCGCGCGCAGTCGGGATGCACTTGGTCGTCGCGACGCAGCGTCCGAGCGTGGACGTGATCACCGGCTTGATCAAAGCCAACTTCCCTTCCCGTATTTCGTTCGCGGTCGCCTCCGGCACAGACTCGCGCGTCATCCTCGATGCGGTCGGCGCGGAAACGCTCATGGGGCGCGGTGACATGCTCTACCAATCCGCCGACGCAATGGCTCCCCGCCGTTTGCAGGGCTGCTGGGTATCGGACGACGAAGTACGCGCGGTCGTCAATCACTGGAAGGCATGGAAAGAGAAAGAAGACGCCAAGCACCCGCAGGTCTACGAGCCAGCCCCGTGGGAGCGCGGCTTGACCCGGCGCGAGGTGCTGGCGGAAACCGACGAAATGCTCGAACAGGCGATCAGCATGGTGATCGCCGAGGGAGAAGCCTCTGCCTCACTGATTCAGCGCAAACTCAACCTCGGTTACCCGCGCGCCGCGCGCATGATGGACTTGATGGTCGAATTAGGGGTGGTCGGGGATTTCAAAGCGGATCGCCGCAGCCGCGAAGTCCTGATCAAGCCGGGAACCGACCCGTTCAAGGACATCATCGAAAAACGCCTCGGGAAGAAGAGCTAAAAACAATCAACCGCAGAGGGCGCGAAGAACGCAGAGAATGATCAAAATCTCTGCGCCCTTTGCGTTCTCTGCGGTTCAAAGTTTCATGCCCTTACGACGCCAGCGGCGCGATGCACTCCGGCGAGTCGATCTGCACCTTGTTGACTGCCTTCGATACTTCATACGCGCTCATCGCGTCGGCGTCATAGGGCTTCATCAACGCTTGCAGCTTGGCAACCGGCACATCGTCGTTCGCCAGCCACAGACCGTAATCCTCGCGATGCAAAATGACAGGCATCCGCTCGTGGATCGGCTGCGTAAATTCGTTAGCGGTCGTCGTCAGGATGGTGAACGTCTTAAGTTCCTTCCCATCCGGGCTGCGCCACATGTCCCACAAGCCCGCGAAGCCGAAAACTTCCCGATCTTTCAAATGGATGAACATCGGCGCTTTGCCGCCTTCGCGCTGCTGCCATTCATAGAAGCCGCTGGCGGGGATGAGGCAGCGGCGGCGCTTAAACGGGGTGCGGAACGACGGTTTTTCGGCGGCGGTTTCGGAGCGGGCGTTGATCATCTTGGCAGCGGCACTGTCGTCCTTCGACCATGACGGGACTAAGCCCCAACGGAGCAAAGTCAGCTCATGTGGATTTTCGTTCGTGACCACCGGAAGCGTCTGCGTGGGAGCGATGTTATAGCGTGCGGTGAAGTCCGGCATCGATGTCAGGTTGAATTCCTGCTGAATCAGGTTCGGATCAGCGATCAGCACATAACGTCCGCACATCGATTATCTACTTTCTCCGCCCGCGCTTCGGTTCGGGTCCTCTGCCCATCTCCGCGATCTGGCGCACCATTGCCAGCGCCGCCAACCCCAAGCCGAGCACGTCGCCGGTCTGCACGCGGTTCATGCCTTCGGTCGGCTGCCCGTTGTCATGGGCGGCACGGGTGTACATATAGGCAGAAACCAAGCCGAACAGCAGCCCTGCCGCTGCGCCGATGACGTACGCCTGCGTTTTCCACGTGTCATTTCGTGATGTCGGATTAGGCAGAAGATTACTCATGAGTTCCCTTTCGTGATGGGCTTCCGAACTGGCTAAGTCGGCTGATAAAAGCAAAACGTGAATTGATATTGATTGATGCGCGAGCGGCGCGATCCGTGACGGTGAGCGTGCGCTCCTTGAGCTTTGCCGAGGCATCCTCGACTCGGGTCAGCGCGCGCGCAGTGGTGTTATGCGCGCGGTTCATCCCGGCGACCGCCAGCACCACCAGCAGGTAAATCGGGAAGAAGCACAGCACCAGTGGGCACAGAATTGTCAGCGTCAGAAAAACGTCGCTCATGACGCTGATGCGATCTCCGCCCTGATTCGCGGCGATGACCAGCAGGACGATCAACAACAGCAGCCCTCCCGCGAAGGGCAGCCAAATCATCAGGCGGGTCTGCCGCCGGTGCTCTCGAATCGTCTTGGTCTTGGGTACCGTCATCGCCTCGCCTATCTACGCGCAGATCGCTCTGCACAAAATTTGTAACAAATCACATTATAGCCTACGCCTATCGGACAGGCAATAGGCGCAGGGCATTTGTTCAGCTAGAATTTATTCTAAGTCTAAATTGAAATATCGGATTGAACCAATATGCACAATCACCTGCACTACTCGCACGAAGTCCGCACCGCGTTGGCGGAGGGTCTCCCGGTCGTGGCGCTCGAATCTACGCTGATCACGCACGGACTCCCCTACCCGGCAAACCTCGAAACCGCGCTCGGTATGGAGCGCGCCATTCGTGACGCGGGCGCAACTCCGGCGACGATTGCGATCCTTAAGGGGCAAATCACCGTCGGCTTGAACGTGAATCAGCTCGAAGCGCTGGCAACGGCGCAGAACGTGCGCAAATGCAGCCGGCGCGATCTGCCGATTGCCGTCGGTCTGGGCGAAGACGGCGCGACCACCGTCGCCGGGACGATGATCGTCGCGCATCACGCGGGGATTTCCGTGTTTGCGACCGGCGGGATCGGCGGCGTACATCGCGGTCAGCCGTTCGATGTGTCCGCCGACTTGATCGAACTGGGACGGACGCCTGTTGCCGTCGTGTGTTCCGGCGCAAAGGCGATCCTCGATCTGCCGCTGACGCTCGAAGTATTGGAAACGCACGGCGTCCCGATCATCGGCTTGGGGACAGAGACGCTCCCCGCCTTCTACACCCGTTCCAGTGGGCTGCCCATCGACGCGTGTGTCGAAACGCCGGAGCAGGTCGCGCGCATCATCAAGGCGGCGCAGCGGCTCGACGCCAAACACGGCATTTTGATCACCGTCCCCGTCCCGGTCGAACACGAACTGCAAATGGACGCGGAAGCCGCCATCCAGCAGGCGACGCAGGAAGCGCACGATCAGGGCATTCACGGCAAAGCGATCACGCCGTTCGTCTTGGGGCGCGTCGCCGAATTGACCGATGGTCAGTCGCGCACGGCGAACACCGCGCTGCTGGTCAACAATGCCCGCACCGCCGCCCTGATCGCCAAAGCGCTGCATTTCCCTGTATAATTCGCCCCGTCGCATCTGGAGGTGATGTATGCTGCTACGCGTCGAAGGACGACAACCGTTAACCGGGACTTACCGACCATCCGGCAGCGCTAACGCCGCGCTGGCGCTGATCGCGGCGGCACTGCTGACCGAGCAGCCCGTCACGCTGCACAACGTCCCCAAGACGACCAGCACCCACGCCATGATCAGCGCGGCGGAGAAGATGGGCGCGGCGATGACGTGGACAGATGACTCGACGCTAACCATCAAAGCCGACCAACTGACGCGGCGCATCCTCAGCCATGAGGATACCGACGTGTCGCTCGGCGTGCTGCTGCTGGTCGCGCCGCTGCTGGTGCGCCGCCAGCACGCGCGCCTTGAAGTCGATTTCCCGCTCAACCGCATCCGCCCGCACCTCGAAGCCATGCGCGACCTCGGCTTGGACGTGGTCAACAAGGATGATGCGGTCGAAATTACGGCGGCGGCATGGGACAAGCGC
Source organism: Anaerolinea sp. (assembly GCA_014879865.1). Lineage (GTDB taxonomy): Bacteria > Chloroflexota > Anaerolineae > Aggregatilineales > Phototrophicaceae > Flexifilum. The sequence goes on along the minus strand of JACSRG010000887.1, from coordinate 9,001 downwards.
GATATCGTGCTGACGCAAGCCAGCGTCACCGCAACGGCGATCATCATGCTGCTGGCGGCGCGGCTCGGCAAAGAAACGACGATCTACAACGCGGCGTGCGAACCCCACATTCAAGAACTCACTCACCTGCTGACGCTGATGGGCGTCCGCATTGAGGGGAGCGGCTCGAATCTGCTCAAGATTTACGGCGCGCAGGAACTCACGAGTGCGGAAGTCACCATTTGCGCCGATCACATCGAAGCCGCCAGCATCGCCGCGATTGCCGCGCTCACGGGCGGGCGTGTGCAGATCGACGGCATACGCGGGCGTGACATGCGCGCGATTGCCAAAATCTACTGGCGCTTGGGGATTCAACTGGACATCGACGCGGACGCGATTTTCGTGCCGCGCCACGAATCGTTCAGCATCTCGAACCGCGAAGAAGATGTCGATTCATCCATCGAGACCGCGCCGTGGCCCGGTTTCCCGTCCGACCTGATCGCCGTCGCCACCGTGATCGCCACGCAAGCGCGCGGCACATCGCTGATTCACGAGAAGCTGTTTGCCAACCGCCTGCTGTTCGTGGACAAGCTCAAAGCGATGGGCGCGCAGATCGTGCTGTGCGACCCGCACCGCGCAATTGTCGTCGGCACGACGCCGCTGCGGGGCGTCTACATGGATACGCCGGATGTGCGCGCCGGACTCGGTTTGCTCGCCGCCGCGCTGGTCGCCGACGGCACGTCGAATATCGACAACGCGCAGGTGATCGAACACGGCTTCGCGGGCGTGATCGGCAAGCTGCAAGCGCTCAACGCGAAAATCACGGTCGAATGATGCATACCCTCATCTTATCCGCGCCTAACGGCGCGGGCGTCCCGGTTGTCATGCTGCATGGCTGGGGCGCAAACATCGAACTGATGAAACCGCTGGCGCAGCGTCTCGCGCCGCTCGGCTATGACATTCACCTGCTCGACCTGCCCGGCTTCGGGCAGACCGCGCCGCCGCCCGCCGCGTGGGGCGTTCCCGATTACGCGGCATGTGTCCTCGACTACGTGAACGGCGCGAACTTGAGCCAGTTTCACCTGATCGGGCATTCGTTCGGGGGACGCATCAGCCTGTACTTGGGCGCGGAACACCCGGATCGCCTGCTTAAGCTGGCGCTGATCGACAGCGCAGGCGTGCCGAACAAGCAGCCGCCGATCCAGCGGGCGCGCTTAACCGCTTACAAAGCGATCCGCGATGCACTCTACGGTGTTGGCGCGAAAGGCTTAGCGGATCGACTGCGCGCATGGTACGGCAAACGCTTCGGCTCAGCCGACTTCAACGCGGCGGGCGGCGTGATGCGCGACACGTTCTTGAAGGTGGTGAATCAAAATCTGCTGCCGTTCGCTGCTCGAATCAAAGCGCCGACCCTGCTGCTGTGGGGCGAAGATGATCAAGCTACGCCGCTGTGGCAGGCGCAAGTGCTGGAAAAGACCATCCCCGACGCGGGCTTGGTGACCTTCCCCGGCGCGGGACACTACAGCTACCTCGACAAGCCCGCCGACACGATCCGCGTTCTCGACTATTTCTTCAAGCATTAAGGCATAAGCCGATGTTTGACTTTCTGATTCTCATCATCGCCGCGATCTGGCTTGCCGGGACGTGCGTCCGCATTTACCGGCAGGCGCGCTTCTACCAGATCGAAGAATACATGAGCGGGCGCTATCTGCGCTGGCTGTTTGCCAAGCGGAATCGCTGGCTGCCGACTCGTCCGCTCGCCGCTGGTTTGATCGGCTCGGCGTTCGCGTTCCTCTCCGAAGCGCCCGACAGCCCCCTCCCGGCGATCATCTTGATCATCGCAGCGCTGATCGCCGTCTACCCGCCGGACGAAGGCGAAGTCAAGAAGAAATTCCGCGCTACCGACCGCGCCAAGCGCATGTTAGGCGCAGCGTTCGTCGTGACTGCCGCGCTGACGGTGATCGCCTACGCGCTGATCACCGGCAATGTGAGCGATTCCGATTTTCGCGCGATCCTGACGGGGCTGGCGGGGCTAGTGATCTTCCTGTGCGCGCCATTGTGGTTGATCGCCGGGAATCTGCTCATGACTCCGGTGGAGGCGTTCTTCCGCCAGCGCTTCATCCGGCGCGCCGAGCGCGTCCTCGCCGACCTCAACCCGACGGTGATCGGCATCACGGGCAGCTACGGCAAGACCACGACCAAAACCTTTCTCGCGCACATCCTCAACGGACGCTACCACGCCTACCCCACCCCGAAAAGCTACAACACGCTGATGGGCGTGTGTCTGGCGATCAACAACGACCTTGCGAACGATCAGCGCGTCGAGTATTTCATCTGCGAGATGGGCGCGTATGTGCCGGGGGAAATCCAGCGCATCGCCGAACTGACGCACCCGACGATCAGCCTCGTGGTCGAGGTCGGACCACAGCACTTGGAACGCTTCGGCAGCCTCGAAAACGTCGCCACCGCCAAGTATGAGATCGTCAAGGCGCTGCCGCCGGACGGAGTCGCCGTGTTCAACTGGGATAACCAACACATTCGCGCCATGATCGAGCGCGGCTACCCGGCGACCCGCTTGAGCGTCAGCCGCCAGATCGACCCGGCGAACCCACCACCGAACGCCCCGCGTTTCGTCGCCTCGGAGGTCAACGAGTCGCTGGCGGGCTTGATCTTCCGCGTGACCGATCTCGAAACCAAAGCGTCAGAAGTCTTCGTCGCGCCGGTTCTGGGCGAACACAACGTCACCAACATCCTGCTGGCGACGGCTGTCGCCGTGCATGAGGGCATGACGCTCAAGGAGATCGCTTCGCGCGTGCGCGGTTTGCAGCCCGCCGAGAACCGCCTCGTCACGCAGACGACGACGCAGGGGATCACCATCATCAACGACGCCTACAGCGCGAATCCGGTCGGGATCGTGGGATCGCTCAAGGTGCTGTCACTGCACCGGCGCGGACGGCGCTTGCTCATCACACCGGGAATGGTCGAACTCGGCGCGCTGATGGAGCAGGAGAATCGCAAATTAGGCGAACTCGCGGCGGCACACGCCACCGATGTAATTCTCGTCGGCGCGGAGCGCACCGCCCCGATCAAAGCGGGCTTGTTAGCAGCAGGTTTTCCGCCGGATCGACTGCACGTCGTAGAGACGCTTGCCGAGTCGGTCACATGGTATCAGAGCAACCTTACACCGGGCGATACCGTATTATTCTTAAACGATCTGCCCGATACCTACTCAACGTGAGGTTGCCATGCCTTTTGCCAATTCGCCCGTCGTCGCCCTGTCGCTGATCCTGATGATCCTCGGCTTAGTCGCGTCGTTCATTCCGGTCGTACCGGGGACGGTGCTGGTCTGGGCGATTGCCACGATCTTTGCCGTGATCGACGGTTTCGTCCATATCACCGTTCCGGCGGTCGTCGTCATGACGATTTTGCTCATCGTCAACCTGACCCATGATCTGTGGCTGCCGCTGCTCGGCGCGAAATCGACCGGGCTGTCGTGCGCGGGCGCTGCCGGGCTGACCATCGGCGGCTTGATCGGGACGTTCGCCATCCCCATGCCGCTGGTCGGGTCACTGCTCGGCGCGGTCGCAGGCGCGCTGCTCGTCGAATTCATCCGAATGCGCCAGCTCCGCCACGCCATCAAGATGGGAACGGTCGCCGCGAAAGTCTTTTTCATCGGCTATCTGGTCGAAACCGGGTCGGCGGTGCTGGTGTTCATCGTCTACCTGTACAGCATCTACTCAACGGCGGGTTGAGGATCACGGCGTGTCGGTGCTACAATTCGGTGCGTAGTGACCAACACGATAGGACACCAATGGCAGCAAAACGTAAACAGACGGTTGGCGTGATCTTTGGCGGGCGCAGCGTCGAGCATGACGTCTCCATCGTCACCGGACACCAGATCATGCGCGCCTTCGCCCCGGAACAGACCGAAGTCGTGCCGATCTACATCGACCGTGAGGGTCGCTGGTTCACAGGTGATCCCCTCCTCGAATTGAAAAATTACACCAACGAAATCCCGAGTCTCGCCGGGGTGGTTCCGGTGGCGCTCTCGCCGAGCGTGCAGCATCACGGCTTGATCCTCAACCCGACGCCGAGCGGCATCTTCGGCAAAAGCCAGATCAAGCGGCTGGATGTGGTCTTCCCGGCGATTCACGGGTCGCACGGCGAAGATGGCACGCTGCAAGGGGTGCTCGAAATGGCGGACATCCCGTATGTCGGCTGCGGGGTCATGGCGTCGGCGATTGCCAACGACAAAATGATGACCAAGACGGTGCTGCGCGCGGCAGGCGTCGCCGTGACCGACGCGGTCTGCTTCACCCGCTCCGAATGGCAGGCGAACCCCGATGCCATCCTCAAGCGCGTGTATACCGAACTGGTGTATCCGGTCTTCGTCAAGCCCGTGACGCTTGGTTCGAGCATCGGCATCGCCAAAGTTACCGACGAACGCCTGCTGCGCACCTCCATCGACGTGGCGGCGAATCTGGATCGGCGCGTGCTGGTCGAGAGCGCGGTCATGAATGCCATCGAGGTCAACTGCTCGGTGCTCGGCGACGAACGCGAAGTCAAGGCGTCGGTGCTGGAACAGCCGGTCTCATGGGATAACTACCTGACCTTCGAGGAGAAGTATCTGCGCGGCGGTGACGGCATGAAAAGTGCCGAGCGCATTATCCCCGCGCCGTTGAGCGATGCGCAGACCGAACGGGTCAAGCAGATGGCGATCAACGCCTTCCAAGCCATCGACGGACGCGGGATCGCCCGGATCGACTTCCTGATCCAGAAAGACTCCGGCATGGTCTTCCTGAACGAACTCAACACCATGCCCGGTTCGCTCTCGTTCTACCTGTGGGAGCCCGTCGGCATCACCCCGCGTGAACTGGTCAACAAGCTGGTGAGCTTGGCACGTGACGCGCACGCAGAAAAGCGGCGCAGCACGTACAACTACCAGACGAACCTCGTCTCATTGACTGCGTCGCGCGGGTTGAAGGGTATCAAAGGCAGCAAGTCAGTACAAGTAGAAGGCAAAGACTAAGCCGTGCCTTATCAATCCGGCGGAGGACGCCGCAACAACGTGCAGCTAGGCGTTGGACAATCGATCTGGGCGGGGACTCCGCCGCCTGCGATTCCTGAGCGCGTCCTTGACGGGATTCCCGGTTTTGCCGCATGGCTGGCGCTGCTGCTGTCGATTGCGGCGGCGGTCGCCTTCCCGCGCTGGCTGCTGTGGCTGGCGGTGATCATCGCGCTCTATTCCGCTTACCGCTTCTTGATGGCGGGAGTCGCCAATGTGATCGGCTTGCAGCGTATCAAGCGCTGGGAGAAGATCGACTGGTGCGAGATGTACCAGAAGCACGCCCCGCCCGACGCGCTCAAGTGGGAGGATGTCAAGCATGTAGTCATCATCCCCAACTACAAAGAGCCGCTGCATGTGCTGCGCGACACGCTCGACTCGCTGGCGGCGCAGTACCAAGCCGAGTCGCGTCTGATCATCGTCATGGCGATGGAAGCTGCCGAACAGGGCTGCACCGAAAAAGCCGAACAGCTTCAGTATGAATACGCGCACAAGTTTCATGGCTTTTTCGCTACGATTCACCCGCGCGGCTTACCGAACGAGATGCAGTCCAAGTCGGCGAACCAAGCGTGGGCGGCGCGCTGGATCAAGCGGCGGCTGATCGACGAGCTCGGCTACAACATCGATCACCTCCTCGTGACCACGATGGACGCCGATACGATGTGGCATCCGCGCAACTTCTACGCGCTGACCTACCTGTTCGCCGTCAACCCGAACCGTTATCTGCGCTTCTGGCAATCCCCGATTCGCTATCACGGCAACATCTGGGAGATCAACCCCCTGCTGCGCACGGTCAACGCGTATGCGACGGCATTTGAACTGGCGTATCTGGCGCACCCATGGTGGAAACCCATGCCGATGTCGTCCTACGCGCTAAGCCTGCGCCTGCTCGACTCCAGCGGCTACTGGGATGCAGACGTGATCGCCGATGAATGGCACATGTTCATCAAGGCGTACTTCGCGCGCGGCGGCGATGTCCGCATGGAGCGCGTGTTTTTGCCCTTTCTGGCACAGGCAACCGGCGGCGAAACGCTCTTGGACGCGATCAAGAATCGCTACTTGCAAACGCTCCGCCACGCATGGGGCAGCAAAGAGATCGGCTTCATGGTCGCCAAGATGCTGGAACACCCCGAAATCGACGTGCGTCCCTCGCTGCGGCTGCTGTTCCGCATCTCGCATGACATTCTGCTGGCGAGCGCAGGTTGGGTGATCATCACGGTCGGGTCACAGCTTCCGCTGCTGCTCAACCCCGGTTTGCTGACTGAAATCACCAGTCAGGGGTTCGCCAATCCGCTCTGGGCGCTGCTGCAAGTCAGCTTCATCCTCGTCTCTGTCTTGGGAATCGTCTTCTGGTATCAGGATGTGATCGTACGCCCGCCGCGCCCTGCCAATCGCCCGCAGACCCTAGTGGAGCGCGTGCTGACAATCTTGAGCTTCCCGCTGCTGCCCGTCCTCACGTTAATTTTCGTCGCCATTCCGACCTTGCAGGCGCAGACCCGCTTACTAATCGGAATGCCGCTGCAATTCCGCGTGACCAAAAAGGTCTAATCTGAGGAGATCATCGCATGTCGAAAGTTGGCTACATCGGGCTGGGCATCATGGGCGCGTCGATTGCGCGCAACCTCATGAAAGCCGGGCATGAACTCGTCGTCCACAACCGCAGCCGCCAGATCGTCGATCAACTGGTGAGCGAAGGCGCGACCGCCGCCTTTTCCCCCAAAGAAGTCGCGCAGCAGGTCGATTTCGTCTTCACAAACCTGCCCGACTCACCGGACGTGGAACAGGTCATGCTCGGCGCGAATGGGATCATCGAAGGCGCGCATGACGGGCTGATCGCCATTGACAACAGCACGATCAAGCCGGAGACCGCCCGCATGATCGCCGAAAAGCTGGCAGCCGCCGGGATCGAATCGCTCGATGCGCCGGTCAGCGGCGGCGATGTCGGCGCGAAGAACGGCACGCTGACGATCATGGTCGGCGGGTCGCAAGCCGCCTTCGACCAAGCGGCGCATTTGTTTCAGGCGATGGGCAAAGCGTGGGTGCTGGTCGGCGACAGCGGCGCGGGACAAATCGCCAAAGTCTGCAACCAGATCATCGTCGGCGCGCAGATGGTTGCGCTGGCGGAAGCCCTGATCACCGCGCAGAAAGCCGGCGTTGACCCGCGCCGCGTGGTCGATGCGATCAAGGGCGGCGCGGCGCAAATGTGGACGCTCGACGTCAAGCCGCCGCGTCTGTTTGCGGGTAACCGTAACCCCGGCTTCAAGGCATACATGCAGCACAAGGATTTGGGTATCGTCATGGATACCGCCAAGACCTACGGCATTCCCCTGCCCATGTCCGCCGTCGTGACGCAGTTGTACGAGGCAATGCTCCAGCAGGGCAACCGCGAACTCGACAACAGCGCCATCATCAGCGTGTACGAGTCGCTGACCGGGATCAAACTCATCGAGAACGAGTGAGTTGAAAGTCCAAAGTTAAAAGTTGAAAGTAGGACGCTGCCCGACTGGCGTTTTCTTTCAACTTTGAACTTTCTACTTTTTACTATCTACTGACCATCCATTTCGCTCCCCATGAACCGTATAATAGAAGAATTGAAATCTAGGCAAAGTCCAAGACCGTGAAAGAGCGTATCCAAAAATTATTAGCACAAGCCAATATCGCGTCGCGCCGTGCTGCTGAAGAGTACATCGAGCAGGGGCGCGTGCGCGTCAATGGGGTGGTTGCCACCCTCGGCGACAAAGCCGATCCCGCAGCCGACGTGATCGAACTGGACGGCGAAAAGCTGAAATTCGACCAGCGTGCCGTCTACATTGCGGTCAATAAGCCGCGCAACGTGCTGGTGACGCACAAAGCACATCGCGGCGACGACCGCCGCACGATCATCGACATGATCGGCAGACGGGAGCGGCTGTTCGCCATTGGTCGCCTTGACGCCGACAGCGAAGGCTTGGTCGTGCTGACGAATGATGGCGATCTCGCGCAAAAGCTGACTCATCCGCGTTTCCGGCACACCAAGACGTACACGGTCGAGGTCTACGGCACGCCCGACTCTACTGCGCTGGAAAAATGGCAGAACGGCATTTTCATCGACGATGAGCGCACCGCGCCGTGTTTGGTCGATGTGGTCAAGACGACCGGCGGCATTTCGACGCTGAACATCGTCATGATCGAGGGCAAGAAGCGCCAGATTCGCCGCGTCGCCTCGACGCTCGGCTACCCGGTGCGCAAACTCGTGCGCACGCACATCGGGATGCTGGAACTGAGCGACGACCTCGCGCCCGGTCAATGGCGCGAACTGACCGACGAAGAAATCAAGCTGCTGCAAACGCCGTCGCCGCGCTTAAAGGACATTCGCGGACGCAGCGCGCAGCGGTCAGCCGAACGCCGCCGCCCGGATCGCGATGATGACGACGTAGAAGATCGTCCGCGCCGCTCGTCGTTCTCGCGTTTCCGCGATGAAGCCGAGCGCGAAGAATCCGCCAGCACGCCGCGCAATCTCCGCCGCGCAATGGACACTGATCGTCCGCGTTACCCACGCCGTGACGATGAGCGTCCGCGCTATCCGCGCCGTGACGATGAGCGCCCGCAGCGTGAAGGCAGTTCCAGCGGCGACCGTCCCCGCTATCCGCGTCGTGACGATGATCGCCCGCAGCGTGAAGGCAGTTCCAGCAGCGACCGTCCTCGCTACCCACGCCGTGACGATGATCGTCCGCGCCGCGAAGGAAGTTCCGATACAGACCGTCCGCGTTACCCGCGCCGTGACGATGACCGCCCGCGCCGCGAAGGCACTTCCGGCGGCGACCGTCCTCGCTACCCACGCCGTGACGATGACCGCCCGCGCCGCGAAGCCAGTTCCGACACGGGTCGCCCACGTTACCCGCGCCGTGACGATGACCGCCCGCAGCGTGAAGGCAGTTCCAGCGGCGACCGTCCCCGCTATCCGCGTCGTGACGATGA
>JACSRG010000252.1 GCA_014879865.1 Anaerolinea sp. | reverse complement strand
GCGGGCGCGAATGCCATGCTGCTCAAGCGCGGGATCATGGCGGCGGCGGATGCGGTAGCGCAGAACATCAAGTCGCAGGCGCTGCCGATCAGCACCAAAGAAGAAATCGCCAATGTCGCCAGCGTGTCGGCGCAGGATAGCGAAATCGGCAACCTGATCGCGGAAGTCATGGACAAGGTCGGCAAGGACGGCGTCGTGACGGTCGAAGAATCGCGCGGTCTGGAATTCGAAACCGAATACGTTGAAGGGATGCAGTTTGATCGCGGCTATATCAGCGCGTACTTCATCACCAACAGCGAATCGATGGAAGCGGTCATCGAAGAACCGTACATCCTGATCTACGACAAGAAGATCAGCGCGGCGCAGGACATCGTTCCTCTGCTCGAAAAGCTGGTGCAGATCGGCAAGCGTGATGTCGTCATCATCTGCGAAGATGTGGACGGCGAAGCGCTGGCGACCCTCGTGCTGAACAAGCTGCGCGGCATGCTCAACGTGCTGGCGATCAAGGCTCCCGGCTTCGGCGACCGCCGCAAGGCGATGCTGGCGGACATTGCCATCCTGACGGGCGGCACGGTCATCAGCGAAGAAACCGGGCGCAAGCTCGAAACCGTCACCCTCTCCGACCTCGGTCGCGCGGCGAAGGTTCAGTCCACCAAGGACGAAACCGTGATCGTCGATGGCAACGGCGACGAGAAGAAGATCAAGGGGCGCATCGAAGAAATCCGCAAGGAAATCGAACTGAGCACCAGCGACTATGATCGCGAAAAGCTGCAAGAACGTCTGGCGAAGCTGTCGGGCGGCGTCGCCGTGATCCGAGTCGGTGCGGCGACCGAAACTGAACTGAAGGAAAAGAAGCATCGTGTCGAAGACGCGCTGAGCGCGACCCGCGCCGCCGTCGAAGAAGGCATCGTCCCCGGTGGTGGTGTGGCGCTCGTCAATGCCGTTGCCGCGCTGGATAGTCTGCGCCTCGACAACGAAGATGAAAACACGGGCGTGCAAATCGTCCGCCGCGCGCTGGAAGTCCCGATGAAGAAGATCGCCGCGAACGCGGGTGTGGATGGCGCAGTCGTCATTCAAGAAGTTCGCCGCCAGCAGAAGGAAGTGGGCAACCACCGCATTGGCTACAACGTCATGACCAACCTGTACGGCGACATGATCGACGCGGGCATCCCTGACCCGGCGAAGGTCACGCGCGGCGCGGTTGAAAACGCGGCGTCGATTGCCTCGATGATCCTGACGACGGAAGTTCTGATCACCGACGTGCCGGAGAAGAATCCGCCGGCAGCGCCGCCGCAGATGCCGGAGTACTAAAAACCGACCTCACCCCCGTCCCCTCTCCATTTGGAGAGGGGAGACTACGGTTCTCTCGCCGTGCCGACTTGGCTCTGATGAGGTGAGGGGGTTATGTCTGGACGGGCGATCCACTGTGGATCGCCCGTTTTGATTCCCCGGACGATGCTATCATGGAGGAGTGGTTCACCGCACGAGGAGCAGATCACTATGCAGATCATCGCGCTGGGCGGGGGCGGTTTCTCGATGGAGCCGAATAACCCCGCCCTTGACCGTTACATCGTCGAACAGGCGGGCGTCGCGCGCCCGAAAGTCTGTTTTCTGGCGCAAGCCAGCGCCGAAGCGCCGAATTACATCATCAACTTCTACAAGGCGTTCACTGCGCTGGACTGCATCCCGGCGCATCTCTCGCTGTTTTACCCACACACCGCCGATCTCGAAGGCTTTTTGATGAACCAGAACGTGATCTACGTGGGCGGCGGCAATACCAAGTCGCTGCTGGCGCTGTGGCGCGCATGGGAACTGGATCGCATTTTGCGCCAAGCCGCCGAAGCCGGGACGGTGCTGGCGGGGATCAGCGCGGGTGGGTTGTGCTGGTTCGAGTACGGGCTGAACGAGATCGCCATGCAGAAGTCGATTTTGCCGGGCTTAGGCTACCTCAAAGGCTCGTGCGCTGTGCATTACGATGATCAAAGCGCGCCGTCGCGCCCGCCGTATCACGAGTGGATCGGGGCGGGCAAGCTCCCAGACGGAGTCGCCTTTGACGATTATGCGGCGGGGCATTACGTCAACGGCGAACTGGTGCGCGTGGTGACATCGCGCCCGAATGCGAAGGCTTACCGGGTCGAACGGACGGCGGATGGCGTCAAAGAGTCGGCGCTGGCGACGACCTACCTATCCCCTTAATGACCGACGCGCTGCTGCATGTTGAGCGCCATCCGCGCCAGCATCGGGCGCGGCAGCAGTCCCATCAGCGCGACCTGTACCTTGTTCCTCATGCCGGGGACGGAGACGCGCTTGCCCGCCATCAGCGCGCGGTAGCCGACCTCGGCGACGGTGTCCGAGTCCATCATGCCGCTTTGCACCAGCTTGGAGTCGTGCATGGCGGCGCGGCTTTGAAAGTCGGAGGCGGTCGGTCCCGGCGCGAGCATGGTCACGCTGACGCCTGTGCCGTCCAATTCCGTCGCCAGCGCCTCGCTGAACGAGAGCACGTAGGCTTTCGATGCGCAGTAGACCGCCGTCATCGGCGCGGGAGCGAATGATCCCGTCGAGCCGAGGTTGAGGATTTTGCCGTCGCCGCGCGCCAGCATCGCCGGGAGCAGCAGCTTGGTCAGGTGCGTCAGCGTGATGATGTTCAGATGCAGCAGTTCGATTTCCTTCTGCGTGTCCGTCTCCTTGAATAAGCCATAGGTCGCAAAGCCGGCATTGTTGACCAGAATATCGACGGTGAGATTCCGCCGCGCCAATTCGTCGCACAGCGTTTGTGCCGCCCCATCGACCATCAGATCGAGCGCGATGGCGGTCGCCTTGACCTTGTGCTTCGCGCTGATGTCCGCCGCCAGCGCGTTGAGCTTGTCGGCGCTGCGTGCCACCAGAATGACATCATGCCCCTTGCGGGCAAACACGCGAGCCAGAGAAAGTCCGATACCAGCAGAAGCGCCAGTGATGAGCGCAGTACGAGTCGCCATTCAGTCTGCATCCTTAAAGATAATTGACATGCTGTACGTTTACGTCCATAATGTACTCTAACTTTCACTGCGCCGTCAATCACGAATTTGGTCGCACTGTACGTTAGTAGACAGGTGTATACTTATGGAAGCCACACCGCGCAAACTGGATCGGCGCATCGTGCGGACGCGCGAACTGCTTCGCGCCGCGCTGCTCGACTTGATCGTCGAACAGGGCTATGACGCGCTGACGATCCAGCACATCACCGACCGCGCCAACCTCCGCCGTGCGACGTTCTACATGCACTACCGGGACAAAGAAGAGCTGCTGCTCGACGCGATCAGCGCGATCACACATGAGCTTGAAGACGAGGTGCTGCACATGCAGTTTGAGGACGGCTTAGGCGGCAAAACGCGCCCCGAAGCCTATCTGGTGCTGCTGCGTCACGCCGAACAGTATCACGCGCTCTACCGCAACATTTTCAACAGCCACAACGGGATGCGCTTTGCGGCAGGGCTGCAAGATCGGATCGCCGGGATCATCCTGCGCGGGTTGGAGCAAACCGGTCGCCCCACCGACGTACCTCCCGTCGTGATCGCGCAGTACATCGCCGCGACGGAGATGAGTCTGCTGATCTGGTGGCTGAATCACGAGCGTCCGTATTCGACTGAGCAGATGGCGGCGTATCTGCATCGCCTGACGCTGAAGGGAGTCGGGGCGTATGCCGCCGACGGATTCCGCGAATGATGTTATGTTCGGGTTGATGAGTTGAGAGGGGTACTGGTATGGCGCTGGCAGAACGACATCATCTACATGGCGAACACGCGCATCCCGATAGACACGGTGATCGCACGCTACTCGGTTGGCGACACGCCCGCAGAAATCCACGAAGGTTTTCCGACGCTCAAGCTCGAAGATATTTACTTCGCCATTGGCTACTACTTGGGTCACCGGGAAGAGATGGATCGCTACATGCGGGAACGCGATGCCCGTGAAGCGGCACTGATCGAGGAACGGGAACTCCTGAATCCAACAGATGGACTCCGCGAGAAACTGCTGAAACGGCTAGAGGATAAGAAGAAACAGTCCACCGTTCACGGGCGACCACATGAGGTCGCCCGTTTTCGCTAATGGCTAATCGCTAACAGCTTCTTTCATGCCGTCGGTTTGCTGTGTTCCAGCAGCAGGAGTTCGCTGTAGCGGCGCAAATAGCTGCGCGGTTGCGGCGGGGGATTTTGCTCGTAATAGCGGATGATGCGCTCCAAGTAGTCGCGGACGGGCGTGTAGGTCATCCCCAACTCGACCTTGCTGCGTCTGTTGTCCAGTTCGCTCATCCAGCGCTCGCTGAATGGTGAGCAGTCCGGCAGAAAGCCGTTCGCCTCGAGCAGATCGCGCTTGAGCCGCACCACCTGCGTTTTCGTCTTCATGATGTCGCCGATCAACGCCAAGAATTCTTCCAGCGTGAGCGTCTCATCTTGCGAGATGTTGTACACGCGCCCTTTGCCCTTGCCCGTTTCCAGCAGCAGCAGAATGGCGCGGATCACGTCGCCGCTGTAGATATGACGCAGGGGGTAATTCGGCGTGGATGGGGCGAGAATCGGGCTGCCGTCGGCGACGCGCAAGATATAGTTGTACAGGCGGTTGAAGTGGTCGCGTTCGCTGTTGACCATCGGCAGGCGCAGCGACGTATACGGAAAGTGATTCGTCTCGAAGGCGCGGCTCAACGTATCTTCGACGCGGCGCTTGTCCATGCCGTAGAGCCATTCTTCATAGCCATAGGTGTTCGGCTTGGGCGCGGGCATGACCCGCCCCTCGTAGTCATCTTCTTTGAAGGGACGTGCTGCCCCTTCGCGCACCAGATACACCTGTCCGCTGCTCAAGAAGACGTAATGCCCGACCCGTCCTTTGAGCAGCGCGGTGATGTCTTCCGCTTCTTCCTGCTTGTACAGCGCGTTGTCGATCACCATGTCAAAGGTCTTGCCTTCGATAGCGCGGGCAAGCTGTGATTTCTTGGTGCGGTCGCCGTGCAGCCGTTCGACCTGTTCCGGCAGTTCATCGCGGGTCAGTCCGCGATTGAACACGGTAACGCGGTGTCCCAGTGCGATCAGTTGATGAACGAGGAGGTGTCCGAGATTGCGAGTGCCGCCAATCACCAGAATATTCATGTACATGCAGGCGTAACGGTACGCCGATCCTTTCGCCAATCGACATAATTTAACTTTACTATACCATTGGACGGGTATTAAACGAACGGTTCGACGGTACACTCTGATCATCTAATCACAACGAGGATGGCTATGCGCTATAAACTACTCGGAAAAAGCGGACTGCGCGTTTCGGAACTGTGTTTAGGCACGATGACGTTTGGCGATACGTGGGGCTGGGGCGCAGACCGGGACACAAGCCGGGCTATGTTCGACCTGTTCGCCGAAGCGGGCGGCAACTACATCGACACGTCGATCAATTACACGGACGGCAGCGCCGAACTGCTGCTCGGCGAGTTTTTGCAGGGGCGGCGCGACGAGTTCGTCGTGGCGACCAAGTACACGCTCACGCGCCCGGACTCGACCGACCCGAATTCGGGCGGGAACAGCCGCAAAAACATGATGAAATCCGTCGAACGCAGCCTGCGCCACTTGCAGACCGAGAGCATCGACATCTATTACGTCCACATCTGGGATTACATGACGCCCATCGAGGAAGTCATGCGCGGCTTGGACGATCTCGTCTCGCAGGGGAAGGTGCAGTACGTCGCCATCTCCGACTCTCCCGCCTATATCGTCTCGGCGGCGAACATGCTGGCAGAAGTGCGCGGTTGGTCACGCTTCATCGGTTTGCAGCTACCGTATTCGCTGCTCAACCGCTCGATTGAGCGCGAACTCATGCCGATGTCGCGTTACTGGGATATGGCGCTCATGCCGTGGGGTTTGCTCAATGCGGGCGTGCTGACCGGCAAATTCCTGAACGAGGTCGCCGAGCCGACGCGCATTAACCCGCAAACGCTCAACCTGAGCGAGCAGGCGCTCAAGATCGTGCTGGAAGTGCAAGCGGTCGCGGGGGAAGTCGGACGCCCGATGTCACAGGTGGCGATCAACTGGGTGCGCCAGCAGACCCACAAGGCGCAGATCATCCCGATCATCGGCGCGCGCAGCGTTGCGCAGCTTGAGGACAATCTCGCCGTGCTCGACTGGTCGCTGTCGCCGGAACAGGTGCAGCGCTTGGAGACGGTCAGCGCAATTGACATGGGCTTCCCGTATGGCTTCAACTATGGCAACCGCTACGCCTTCGGCGCGACCTTCGACCAGATCGACAATCACCATCCGGGGCAGATTTTGAAGTACTAGGTTATAGTACAGTGGAACTTCGCATCCATTACATTCAAGCACCGAGGGGGACTCGTGAAAAGGCTCTTGGCTGTTGTATTCCTACTTGCCGGGGGACTCGGCATTCTGCGCGTACAGCC
>JACSRG010000377.1 GCA_014879865.1 Anaerolinea sp. | reverse complement strand
CCTTAGCAGAGCGGCGGGAGAAGGGGACGGGGGATGAGGGCTACAATGAGTTTGCAGACACATCCTAGTTCTTTGCGCCTTACCGTCTTTGCGTCTTTGCGTTATCTTCTTCTGTGCACTTTTTTTATGAATGAGGCTTGCTCATGCGGACGATTCTCCCGTTCAATGACAATTGGTTATACGCGCCGGTACAGCATGATCTGCGCGTGCCGGATTCGCAGTTCCAAGCGGTGACGCTGCCGCACACCAACGTCACGCTGCCCTACCATAACTTCGATTACACCGAATACGGGTTTATCTCGACCTATCGCAAACGCTTCAACATGCCGAAGGAAGGCAAAGATCGGCGCGTGTACATCGAATTCGACGCGGCGATGATCGCCTGCACGGTGATGCTCAACGGTGCGAAGGTCGGCATGAACGAGGGCGGCTATACGCCGTTCCGTTTCGACCTCACCGACCACCTCAAGCGCGGTGAGAACGTGCTGCAAGTCGAACTCGATTCGACCGAGCGCCCGGACATCCCGCCGAACGGCTACGTGGTCGATTACCTGATGTTCGGCGGCATTTACCGCGATGTGCGTTTGGTCGTCGTCGATTCAACGCATGTGGACACGGTGTTCGCCCGCCCGCGCGACGTGCTAACCGCGCCCAAACTCAGCGCGGACATCCGCTTGGAGAACGTCAGCCGGTCGGATCGGGCGGTGAGCGTGCGCGCGACGCTGCACGAATTCCGCCAGCGCAGCAACCCGCAGATCGCCGTGCAGACGACGACCGCGCTCGTGCCGGCGCAGGGCGCGCTGACGGCGACACTGCACTTTGATGATCTGGCGAACATTCGCCTGTGGACGCTCGATCAGCCGAGGCTGTATTCGCTCGACGTGGAAGTCTACGCCGACGACGCGCTGATCGACACGGAGAGCACGCGCTTCGGCTTCCGCGAAGCCAGCTTCAAGGATGACGGTTTTTATCTCAACGGCGAACGCATCAAGTTGATCGGTTTGAACCGCCACCAGACTTACCCGTACATCGGCGCGGCTGCGCCCGCGCGCTTGCAGCGCAAGGACGCCGACATCCTCAAAGAAGAACTCGGCGTGAACATCGTCCGCACGTCGCATTACCCGCAGTCGCCGCATTTTCTGGATCGCTGCGACGAGGTCGGCTTGCTCGTGCTCGAAGAAATCCCCGGTTGGCAGACCATCGGCGATGCCGACTGGAAGGGGATCAGCCTGCGCGACGTGGAGGCGATGATCACGCGGGATCGCAATCACCCGTCGATTGTGCTGTGGGGCGTGCGCATCAACGAATCATGGGATGACGAGGCGTTCTACACGGCGACCAACGCGCTGGCGCACAAGCTCGATCCGACGCGGCAGACGGGCGGGATTCGCAACTTCTTGGAGAGCCAATTCCTCGAAGATGTGTTCACCTACAACGACTTCTCGAACACGATAGTCGAACCGACACATACGCCGCACCTCGTCACCGAACACAACGGGCATATGTTCCCGACCAAGACGTTCGACAACGAGGAACGGCAGGTCGAACACGCGCTGCGCCATCTGCGCGTGCAGGATAAGCAGTTCGGCATGGCGAACGTCACCGGGGCGATTGGCTGGTGCGCCTTCGACTACAACACGCACCGCGAACTCGGTTCGGGGGATCGCATCTGCTATCACGGCGTGATGGATATTTTCCGCCTGCCCAAGTTCGCCGCGTATGTTTACGAAAGCCAGATTCCGGCGAAGGTGCGCCCCGTGCTGCGCGCCGCGACCTTTTTCACGCAGGGGGATCGCAGTGAGGGCGGCAACGATCCGCTTTATGTATTCTCGAACTGCGACGCGCTGGAAGTCTACGTCGGCGATGAACTGCACGGCAAATACACGCCCGCGCGCGACCTTTACCCGAACATCCCCAACGCGCCGTTCGTCGTGACCGGGTTGGGGCTGCTGGCGTACTGGGGACACCGCTATCAGGAATTACGCCTCGTCGGGTTGCTCGACGGCAAACCTGCCGCCGAGCAGAAGATCAGCGCGAATGAACTGCCGTGCGCGCTGACGCTGACCGCCGATGATCTCGAATTGGATGCCGACGGCTCGGACATGACGCGCTTGGTCATCAAGGTGACAGATCGTCATGGCAACCGTCTGCCGCTGGCGATCACGGCGGTGATGCTGGAGATCAGCGGTGCGGGCGAATTGGTCGGGGAGAACCCGTTCCCGCTGGTCGGTGGGCAGGGGGCGGTGTATGTGCGGACGGCAGACACACCCGGCACGATCACCGTGACGGCGCGCGCGCCACGTTTACCGAGCGCCAGCGTCACGATCACGACGAGCTAAATGGCAACACGACGACAGAACGAGAAGGAATTTGATCATTGGGTGGATCTCCCAGACGGCGGACGACGTTATTGGTTTGAACGCAAGGGCAAAGTCTGGGGGATACAGCGCATCGTCAAGATCGTTGATGCAGACGAGAAAACGCTGCTTGTCATGCAGGAGATTTGTGACGACAATGGGGAGCTATACGAGCGTCACCAGAAATACCCCATTGACGAGGGACATGAAATCCTCAAAGTGAAAGATTTGGATGAGGGCGAGGGTCACGCATGATCACGAAAGAGACGGTGAGCGCGAAACTGCTCGCCTATATGAACGGTGAAATCTCACAAGCGGAACTGGTCGATTGGGCGGAAACCTGCTTCATCGAGGGCGGGTTCGCACCGGATGAGGATATCCCGCTGCTGCGTGACATCGTGGCTTACCTCGCCGCCGCCGATACGACTGCCTTCCCGCTGTTGTGGGACGTGGTGATCGACTTTATGAAGCAGCTTGGCAAACCGGTCAAGGTCGTACCGCTCACCGCCTAGCCTCACTGTGACGATACATCCCACAGGCGGGTTGTCCCGTCACCGCTCCCGGTGGCGATCAGCCTGCCGCGTGGGTCGAACGCCGCCGCGATCACCCACCCACCATGCCCCGTCAGCGTGGTGAGCAGCGCGCCGGTCGCCACATCCCAGACTTTCGCGGTGTCGTCGCGCCCGCCGGAGACCACCAGTGATCCATCCGGGCTGAACTCGACCGACCAGACCCAGTTATTATGTCCGCTCATGGTTTGCAGCGGCGCGCCAGAGGCAGCGTCCCAGATGCGGATCGTGCCATCCGCCGACGCCGACGCGATCTGCGTGCCGTCGGGGCTGTAGGTGACGCTGCGCACCTCGTCTGTGTGACCATCCAAGACCATCAACTGCGCGCCGCTGGCAGCATCCCACAGGCGAATGGTGCTGTCGCGCCCGCCCGTGATGATGCGCGCACCATCCCGGCTGTATGCCGTGTCCAAGACGTGACCGATATGACCGTTCAAGGTGAACAGCGTCGTCTGCGTGGCGATGTCCCACACGACCGCCGTTTCATCTTCGCTTGTCGTGACCAAGCGCGATCCATCCGGGCTGAACGAGAGTCCGCGTGAAGGGAGCACATGCGCCTGCCAATCCGCGACGATCTGCCCGCTGCCCACCGCATAGACGACCACGCGCCCCGCCTCGCTCGACGCGGCAATCCGTGACCCATCCGGGCTGTAATGCACATCGTTGACCACCGCGCCGACGGTGAAGCGGTTGCGTTCGGTTTCGGTCGCCACATCCCACAGGTGCACCGCGCTGTCGCCCGCGCCCGTCGCCAGCGTCGCGCCGTCCGGGCTGAACGAGAGCGCGCGGATCGTGGCGTTTCCGTGCGCCAGCGTGCCGATCCACAGCGCACCGCTCACGTTGTCAGGCGGGAGGGCGGCGATCCGCGTCGGCGCGATCCCCGGCGGGCTGGTCGGCGCTATTGGCGTCGCGCGCTGAAAAATCGGCGTGATGTCCGTCGGTTCGGCGGCGGGCAGATCGGTCGGACTCGCCTCGACTCCGGCTAAGTCGGCGGTGCTGGTCTCTGTCGGCTCGTCGGGATTGAACACGCCCAACTGATTCACCGCCAGCACAGTAACCGCACAGACGATCAACGCCAGCAGCGCCAAGCCGATCAACCCGCCGAGCAGGAGCGACTGCATGGGCGAACCCCTGCTGTGCCGCCGGATGCGGCGCGCTGGCGGTGCCTGCGGGGCTGGCGCGTTCTGCGGCACTGCGGGGCTAGGCGGAGGATAGACGGGCGGTGGCGGCGTCGGCTGCTCTGGGATCAGCGGCACAACCGGCGGCGCGGCGTCTTTCGGCACGATGTCATAGGGTGCTTGCGGGACGGCTTGCGAGATGTAGACCGAATCCATTTCGAGCGGGACGCCCGTCACCGGGAAGGTGTAGAAGCCCGTCCATGCGTCGCCCGCGCTGCTGACCGCCGCGTTGAACGCTTGGGCAAACGCGCCGACCGTCAAGAAGCGGTCGCGCGGATTCTTCGCCAGCGCGCGCCCGATCACCGACGAAACGGCAGGCGGCAGATCGGGACGGACGACATGCGGCGGGGTAGGGAGGTCGCTCAGATGCTTCAGGACGAGGTTCTGCGGCTGCGTCAATGGGAACAGTGGCTGCCCGGTGATCAGCGTGTAGGTCACGGCGGCGAGCGCATACTGATCCGTCTCCGGCGTCAGTTCCTCGTCGCGCCACTGCTCCGGCGGCATGTACATCGGCGTGCCGAAGACCTGCGCCGCGCCCGTGATCGCCGGGTCGCTCATCAAGCGGGCAATGCCGAAATCGACGATGTACGGCGTCCCATCGTCGAACATGATATTCCCCGGCTTCATGTCGCGGTGGACGACCCCTTTGCGGTGCGCGTAATCGAGCGCGCTGGCGACCTGCCGCAGCAGCGCCGATGTTTCGGCGAGCGAGGGCAAGCCTTCGCGCCGCTGCTGGCGCAGATACAAGCGCTGTGCCAGCGTCCCATCGTTGAGCAGGCGCATCACCACGTAGGCGATGCCGTCCTGCGTCCCGTAGTCGTAGATCGGGACGATGTGCGGGTGTTCCAGCGACGCAGCAATGCGCGCTTCGCGGGTGAACGTTTGCACATAGCCGTGTTCGCGTGCCAGCACGCTCGGCAGCACTTTGACGGCGACATCGCGTCCGAGTGCCCGTTGATGCGCACGGTAGACCGACCCCATGCCGCCTACGCCGAGCAGTTCCCGCAGTTCATATTGTCCGAGCTTGTGCCCGGTCAGGTTTTCGACTGTCATTTATTTCAACTATAATTATGTCAACTGCCCCCATTATAATACACGAGGGCTGTGTTCCGAAAATGAAGATCGGCTGAGTTGGCGAGGGGAACAGTGAAAAATCGACTGCGCGCGTTCTGGGACGACTTGACCTCGACATACTGGTTCGTGCCCGCCCTGATGGCGGCTGCGACCTTTGTCCTGTTCTACATCACCGTCTCGCTCGATGTCCTGATCGGCGGCGATTTCGTCCGCTCGACGTCGTGGCTGTTCCACAACACGCCGGACAGCGCGCGCCTGATCTTCTCGACCATCGCCAGCGCGGTCATGACGGTGATCGGCGTCGTCTTTTCGCTGACGATGGTGGTGCTCACGCTGACTTCGCAGCAGTACGGTCCGCTGATCGTCACGAACTTTATGCGGGATCGTGGCAATCAGATTTCACTCGGCACGTTCACGGCGACGTTCATCTACTCCCTGCTGATTCTGCGCACCATTCGCGGGAGTCTCACCGAAGGATTCTTCATCCCGCACATTTCCAGCCTCGTCGGGTTTTTGCTGGCACTCGCCAGCCTTGCGATCCTGATCTACTTCATCCACCATGTCTCCATGTCGATTCAATCGACGCAAATCCTCGCGGACATCCGGTCGCAGCTTCTCGACACGATTGGCGACGTGTTCCCGATCCAGATCGGCGAAGATGTGCAGCAGGCGCGCATCGACCACCCGAAGGAACACGTCCCGGAGAACTTCGACGATCAGTCGCAGTCGATTCGCTTCCCCGAAAGCGGGTACATCGACTATATCGATTCCGAAGCGCTGTTTGCTCTGACGTTGGAGCATGATGTACTCTTGGAAGTGAAATATCGTCCGGGGGATTTCATCACGGCGCGCAGCATACTTGGACGTGCGTACCCGCTGGAGCATGTGACGCCTGAGGTTGTCAGGGCGATTCAGGCTGCCTACATCGTTGGGGATCGACGGACGCCTGCGCAGGACGTAGAATTCCTGATCGATCAACTCGCCTCAATCGCGGTGCGCGCACTGTCACCGGGGATCAACGATCCGTTTACGGCACAGATGTGCCTCGACCGCTTGGGCGAAGGTCTGTGCAAATTGGGCAGCCGACGTCTGCCCTCGGCATACCGGTTCGATCACGACGGCAGGCTGCGCGTGATCGCCAGTTCAATCACGTTCGAGACGACGCTCTACCGCGCCTTTGACGAAATCCGGCATTATGGCGGGCGCGATCTCAAAGTGACGATCCATCTGCTCGACGTGCTGGCGACCATCAGCGAATGTGTGATCGACGAGTATCGGGACGTTCTGCCACCCTACGCCGAGGCGATCTGGCGTGCCTGTCGTTCCGGCTTGACCGAAGACCTCGATCTTCGCCGCCTCGATACGGCGTATTACGAGACTCAACGCGCACTGAAAGCAGACTAAGATGACGCAAGCAGCACCGTATATCTTCATCAGCCACAGTTCAACGGATCGGGAGTTCGCGCTCAAGCTGGCGGATGGCATCAACGCCGCCGGGTTTCGCCCTTGGGTCGATGTCGAAGCGATCCCCGACGGCTCGTCGTGGGCGCGCGAGATCGAGAAGGCGGTCACCGACTGCGGCGCGCTGATCGTGGTCATGTCCAAGCCCGCGCGCGAGTCGGAGTGGGTCGAACGCGAGACACTGCTGGCGCTCGAACTGCACAAGCCGGTGCTGATCGCCCGCTTGGACGACACGCCGCTGCCGATCTCCCTGATCAATCGCCAGTTCACCGACTTCCGCAAGCGCTTCGATCCGGCGCTCAAGCGGCTGGTCGCCGCGCTCGGCAAAGTCTCGCTGACGCAGCCCGCACCCGTGCCGCCCAAGCTCGCGCCCGCGCCGAATTCGCTCAACTTCTTCACCTACATGGAGCAGCTTCCGAATGGGGCGGAAAACGCCCGGATCGCGCGGCAGTTGTTCGACTGGGCGAAAGACAACACCGACAGCCTGACCTTCAGCGGGCGCGCCGAACCGGCCTTCCATGCACATATCTGGGTGGGAGCGGGCGGCGTAGTCGTCTTTTCGGTGCGCTCGTTCACCAAGCAGCCCGCCGTCGAAGTGCCGCTCCAATATTTGATGCCGTTCCCGCCCTATGATCAAGCGGATCAACGGCTGGCGGTGCTGACGGCGATCAACACGCTGCTGCCCGCGCCGCTCGATTCATCGCGCGCGGATCGCCGCCCGACGCTGCCGCTTAGCGTGCTGGCGACGGACGATGCGCTGACGACCTTCACGGACACCATCCGCGAGGTCATCAACAAAATTCGCGCGGGGCAGTGAGGTTAACCGCCAATATCCGGCTCGACGATATACGTGTAGGCGCGGATGAACGTGTTCGCCGGCGTGATCATGACCACGTTGAAGCCGGGACGCGCCTGTTTGTCGTCAATCGTCTTGATCTGCCCCGGCTGCGCGCTGATTTGATACCAACTGCTCAAGCCGCTCACGTACAAAATGCCATCGCGGTAAATCTGCGTACTTTGATGCACATGCCCGAAAAACACGCCGCGCAGACGGGAACGGATAGGCAGCAGCGCCGCGTGAAGATCGTCGCCGTTTTCGAGGCTCATGAAGTCGTCCCACCACGGGATGCCCACCTTGAGCGGGTTGTGATGTACGGCGACCACCAGCGGGCGCGGATCGTCGGCTTTGGCGATGCTTGACAGCCATGTGAGCTGCTCATCACTGATATGCCCGCGTGTCGCCAGCGTCGGATGCTTGCTGTCCAAGCACACGATCTGCACGCCGTTAACCTCGATCTCCTGATTGAAACATGCTTCCGGCTGTTCACGTCCAAGCAGGATGCGCTGGAGCGCCGCTTTGTCGTCGTGGTTGCCGTTCAGGTAGGTGATCGGGAAACGCAGTTCGCCGAAAATCTCGCGCGCGGCTTCATACGCGCTCTCGTCAGGATCATAGGCGACATCGCCCGTGTGCAGGACGAAATCCGGCGTAAACGGGAGGTCATTCAGGCGCTTGACCAGCGCCTTTGCCCCGAACAGCGGGGTATGGCTCACGCCGTCGAGGTTATAGCGCGGGTCGGCGCTGATATGCGTGTCGGTGATGTGTACAAACGTGAGCAGCGCCGCCGGGTTCGCAGTCTGGGTCATACGGTGGACTCCTTAGGAAATACGTTCCAGTATAGCGGAGTTCGCGCAGCTTCACGCTATAATCGAGATTATGCGTAGATTAGCCTTCTTCCTCCTGATTCTCCTGTGGGCTGCCGCGTGTCAGCCCACCCCGACGCCCGTCCTGCCGACGCTGGCGGTGCTGCCGACTCTGCCGCCGTCCACCACTCCGCTTCCGTCTGTGACCCCGCTGCCGACGGAAGTCGCGCAAGCCATGCCGGAGACGCCGTCAGCGACGCCGACGGATACGCCGCCGGATACGCCGCCGGATACGCCGACGGAAGCCGCGCCAACCGAAGCGCCCACCGCCGCCGACACGGCGACGCCGCTGCCGAGTTTCACGCCGCAGCCATCGCTGACCGACACGCCATCGCCGACAGTCACGCGCACGCCGAGCCTGACGATCACCAACACGATCACAAACACGCCAAGCCGCACGTTCACGGCGACGCTGCCGGTCGAGGGCATGGGGATGCTGGCGGAACTTGGCGGACGCACAACGATCCTCCCGCCGGAACAACTGTACAACCCGCCCACGCTGACTGCCTTCGCCATCGCGCAGCAAACACAGGTTGCCGGGCGCGGGATCATCGTGCCGATCCAGAACTTGACGCCAACGCCCGTATTCGGCTTCCCGACCTCCGTCGCCACGTCGTTTGGCGGCATTCCGACGGCAGCCGTTACCTGCACGACGCCGCCACCCGCTGCCTTAGCGCCGCTGTTCGCCACTGATCCGGCACTGTCCGGTCAAATCGGCTGTCCCATCGGCACGACGCCGACGCAAACCGTCACCGCTGCGCAGTTGTTCGAGCGTGGGATGATGGTCTACGTGGCGGGCAGTCCCGGCACGATCTATTCGCTGAGCAATGACGGCACATTCCGCCGTTTCTCCGACACGTTCGCCGCCGGGGTCGATCCCGAAAGCGGGGGCGAAACGCCGCCGTCTGGTCTGCTCGAACCTGTGCGCGGCTTCGGCAAGGTGTGGCGCTCCAACCCCGATGTGCGCGCCGCGCTCGGTTGGGCGATCATCCCTGAACAGGGCGACGCCGGATCGCGGCTGCTGTCGTTTGACCGGGGACGCGCGATCTTTCTCCCGCAGCGCAGCCAGACCGTGCTCTTGATCGACGACCTCGGCGGCGCAGGCGGACGCTGGCGCTCAATAGGTGGTTCTTTCTAGGGCGGCTGGTGATCTGGCGGCTGTTTGCCCTCACCGTGATCATGTCCCTGCTGGTCAGCGCGGCGGTGCAGGTAGGGCAGAGTCAGCCGCGCACCGAGGTCGCCTACATGGCGTACACGCTCGACGGCGCAGACATCCACCTGACCGATACACGGCTCGGCTTGACACGAAATCTGACCGATCACCCGGCGCATGATGCTGCGCCTGCATGGTCGCCGGATGGCAGTTTGCTCGCCTTCATGTCGGATCGCGACGGACGCCCCAACATCTACCTGATGGATCGCAGCGGACGGGACGTGCGCCGTCTGACCAGCGGCGACGAGACCTATACGAACCCGCTGTGGTCAGCCGATGGCACGCAGATCGCGTTTTTCGTGCCGTCGCGCGGGCAGGGGATCATCTACAGTGTGAATGTCGATGGTTCGGATATGCACCAGATCGCCGGGGGCGACCTGCCGCCGATAGGCATCGTCATGGATTTGGCTGTCGAGCCGGGGAGTATCAGCCGTTCGTTTTCGCCGGATGGCAGTCAGATCGCGTTCATGGCGCATCGCGGGGGGAGTTGGGGCATCTGGATCAGCGACAACCGCCGCCGGGATGAACGTCTGCTGATCTCCATCGGGCGCGAATACACCGATACGCCCGTCTGGTCGCCGGATGGCGCGGAACTGGCGTTCGTCTCGTACCGCGATGGCATGTCCGATCTGTATGTGGTGGATGTCGAGGGGGCGAATCGTGTGCGCCGTATGACCTTCAACCGCGCCGTCGAAGCCGTGCCGGTGTGGAGTCCGCCGTAGGGACGAGGGCATACCTCACCCCCCTGCCCCCCTCCCCGCTTGTGGTGTTTGCAAAGCAAACCGAGAGGGGCTTTTTCAATACCCTCGCCCCTCGATGACCGTTGCCCTAGCCAGCGCCGCCGAGCCGATCCATTTCATCCTGCATCATCTGATCGACTACGTCCGCCTGTGTCACGTAGGTGAACGTCTGCGGCGCGTCGCCCGTGCCGATCAACGCGACGAAGTTATACGTGTTGGCGGCGAACTGTGTGTTGGCGAGGTCGCCAAGCTGCGTACCGCCCGCAAACGCGCCGAAACCACCAGCGCCCGCCGGAACGTCGATCACGAAGGCGCAGTTGTTCATGCTGCTGCCCATGTCGGTTGCCATCACGCCGGGTTCGTCAGTCGCCATCATGCCCGCTTCATCCGTCGCCATCGCATCGCCAGCCGCCAGCATGTTCATGGTCGTGAGCAGCGTACACTGCAATGCGTGACCGCTCCCGTACTCCATCATGCCCATATCACCGGGTTCGGCGGTCGCCATCACATCACCGCCGCACGGGTTGTCCATCATCATCCCGGCTTCGTCGGTTGCCATCATGCCGGGTTCATCTGTTGCCATCATACCGGGATCCATCATGCCGCTGCCGGGGAACATCACGCTGCCCAGTGACTCACCGCCCTCACCGCGCATCAGATCGACGGTGGGACCGCCCTGAATGCCGTGAAATACCACGACGCGCGCACATTCGGGATTGAGTCCGCCAGCGGGTTGAGCCAGCGCGTAGAGCGCCAGCGAGTCATTTGCCAGCGACCCGGCGACGATCAACGTGATCCAGCCGCCAAGCGAGTTGCTCACGGTGACCGGGTCGAACACGGCTTGACTCTGCGGCGCGCCTTCCGGCACAAGCGTCAGGTTGAACGAGGTAGACGGCACTTCGATCCAGCCGGTGACGCCGGGGAAAGACAGCGTGCCAATCGTCGCCTGACCGTCCACATAGGGGACAACGGGCGGGGCGTCCGGCGCGAAGTGAGCGATTTGAATGCGCGTGACATCGGAGGTCAGCGCGCTGTCGGGCGTGTCGGTCGCCTCTTGCGCACTGAGCGGAAGTGTCAGCGCGCTCAACAGGAGCGTCGTGATCAGGAATACGATACGTTTACGCATATGCTCTCCTACCAATCCAGATATTGCTCACGGGTTGTGAGTGTAATGAGATTCTAAATGTTAATGGGGTTGGAAGGGAGAGAGACGCGAGGGCGATCTTTGTGATCGCCCTAGTGACCCATAGGAGCAGGGTCTTATGTTTCTTGCGGTTTGTGGTAGCCGATCATCTTGTGACGGTCTTCGTCGAACAGGCGCACATGCAGCGAATGGAGGCTGGTGCGCAGCGTCAGCGGTTCGATCTGGAAGATTTCGTTCTGCTCGTGGCATTCCTCAAGCTTGTAGTTGGGGATGCGCGGGCTGAGGTGGTGAATGTGATGGAAGCCGATGTTGCCGCTGAACCACTGCAAAATCTTGGGCAGCTTGTAGTACGAACTGCCTTGCAGCGCCGCATCGACAAAATCCCACTTTTCGTGGCGTTCCCAGTAGACGTTCTCATATTGGTGCTGCACGTAGAACAGCCACACGCCGATGGACGACGCCACCGAGATCACCGGGAGCTGCACGAGCAGGAATTCGCGCCAGCCAATCGCCCAGCTCATGACGATGAACATGCCGAGCAGGAACAGGTTGGTGATGACGACGCTGTTCTTGTCACGCGGCTTTTCCGAATGGTTGACCATCGGCAGGCGCTGCAAGACGACGAAATCAATCGGCGGACCGACCACGAAGATCACAAACGGGTTGCGGTACAGGCGGTAGAACAGGCGCATGCCCAAGGGCATCTTCTTGTACTCGTCATAGGTCAGCGTCCACACGTCGCCGATCCCGCGCCGATCCAGATCACCTGCCGTCGCATGGTGCACCGCGTGGCTGTGCCGCCAAGCATAGTACGGCGTGAAGGTGATGAACCCGGTGAGGATGCCGACGATGTCGTTCGCCCGTTGATTCTTGAAAAACGACCCATGCCCGCAGTCATGGAAGATGATGAAGATGCGCATGACGAACAGAGCGGCGAGGACTGCGAAGACCAGCGTGAGCGCGTAATGGACGGTCAGGCTGCGGTAGGCGAGATACCACAGGATGAAAAACGGGGCGATGCTGTTGAGCATCTGCCACAGGCTGCGCCGTAGGTCGGCGTCTTGATAGGGGCGAACTGCCTGCTGCCACGCGGGTTTGTTCGCGCCGCGCGCTGGAACGGCTTGCATTGTTTCGGTTGCCACGCTGTTGGGGTACTCCTCATGAATGGTCGATACTGTCCGTCGCCGGGACGGTAGAGTGTATCAGAGTTTAAACGGTAGTGCTTGCACAATTCAACCCCACCCCGATGGAATAGTTTCAGTTTTCCCGTGCTTGCTGCCTGTTTCACAATGTTGACAGTTGAAAATGAGCGCGCTAGACTTTCGTAATGAAATGAAACGAAAGTAATCACAAGCAAGTTAAATCATTTGTTACTGGAACTCTCGTTATGACAGTACCCGTTTTGCAGGTCAGCGATATACACAAGCGATTCCCCGGCGTCCACGCGCTGCGCGGCGTGAACTTCGACGTGCAGCCCGGCGAGATTCACGCGCTGTTAGGGGAAAACGGCGCGGGCAAATCGACGCTGATCAAGGTCATCGCCGGGGTGCATAGTCCCGACTCCGGGCAGATCATGTTCGACGGCAAGCCGGTCAGCTTCAATAACCCCCGCGAAGCGCAGCAGATCGGGATCGCCACCATCTATCAAGAACTCAGCCTGTACCCTGAACTGACGGTCGCCGAAAACATGTTCATGGGGCACGCGCCCAAGCGCCGCATGGGTCCGTTCCAAGTCCTCGACTGGGAACGCATGAACACGCGCGCCGTCGAACTGCTGGCGGAGCTTGAAATCACCAATATGGATGTCAAGCGCAAGGTGGGCACGTTCAACGTGGGCAACCGGCAGCGTGTCGAGATCGCCAAAGCGCTCTCGCTCAACGCGCGCCTGCTGATCATGGACGAGCCGACGGCAGCGCTCACCGAGGCGGATGTCGAAAACCTGTTTTCCATCGTCCGACTGCTGCGCGAACGCGGCGTGGGTATCATCTATATCACGCACAAGCTGGTCGAGGTGTTCGAGCTGGCGGATCGTGTGACGGTCTTCCGGGATGGGCAGTTCATCGGCACGAAGCAGGTCAGCCAGACCAACGAGCAGGAATTGATCAGCATGATGGTCGGGCGGACGATTGAAAATCTCTTCCCGAAGAAGCCGAGCCAGATCAAGGATGTGGTGCTGGAAGTCCGCAACCTCGAAGCGGGATCGAACACGCGCAACGTGTCCTTCAAGGTGCGCGCGGGCGAGATCGTCGGGCTGGCAGGGTTGGTCGGGTCGGGGCGCAGCGAAACCGCGCAGGTGATTTTCGGCGTTACGCAGCCCGAATCCGGCGAAATCCTCGTCGATGGCAAGCCCGTCAAGATCAACCACCCGTCCGAGGCGGTCAAGCACGGGATCGCCTACGTGCCGGAGGATCGCGGGCTGCAAGGGCTGGTCAAAGCCATGACGCTGCGCGAGAACATCACCATGTCCGTGCTCGACGCCGTTTCCAGCGGCACGTTCATCAATTACCGCAAAGAACAAAACATCGCCAAGCAGGCGATTGAGCAGTTTGCCATCCGCGCTTATGGCACGGAACAAATCGTCAACAAGCTGTCCGGCGGCAACCAGCAGAAAGTCGTCGTCGGCAAGTGGCTGGCGAGCGAACCGCGCATCCTGATCATGGATGAACCGACGCGCGGCGTCGATGTCGGCGCGAAGTCCGAAATCCACCGGTTGATGAGCGAACTCGCCGCCGACCGGGGGCTGGCGATCCTCATGATTTCCAGCGAACTCCCCGAAATCCTCGGCATGAGCGACCGGATTCTCGTCATGCGCTCCGGGGAGATCGTCGCGGAATTCACCCGTGAGGAAGCCACGCAGGAGAAGATCGGCGCGGCGATGATGAGCGCTACCGGCTATGGCGAAACGAGCGACGAACGTTCAGAAAGTACGGTTGTATGACAGCAATTACCGCAGCCCGACCGACCTCGACGCGTATTAGACCGCTGACCCTGCTGCCGCTGGTGCTGGCGATTCTCGTCTTCGCCGTGTACCAGTTCGCGCCGTTTGTCTACCAACCGGAATTGGGCGCAACCTCGATCCCCGTGCTGACCGCATCCCGCGCCAACAATGAACTCGAACTGCCGATCAACGGGCTGATCTTGATCCCGATTGCCGCCGGGGCGCTGGTTTTGATGGGGGTATGGAATCTCGTCAACGAACAGATCATGCGCGCCACCGCCGCGATGACCGCGCTGGCGGGGATCATCATCCTCGAATACTTCGTGATCTTCGTAATGGACTACATCAACGAGGAGGCGACGTACTTCGGTTCGATGGGTATCGGCTTCTGGGCGCTGCTGGCGCTGGCGGTCGTCATGCTGGTGCAGGTGGCACTGCCCCGACCGCGCACGACGCAAGAATTCCAATTACGCAGCCTGCTGGCAAACCAAGAGAGCGCCATCGTGATCGCGCTGGTGGTGCTGCTGCTGACGGTCGGCATCAGCAACCCGCGCTTCGTCTCGACCAACAACATCCTCGATGTGCTTCAAGGTAACGCCTACATCGCGGTCGCCGCCATCGGCATGTCGATGGTCATCATCACCGGCAACATCGATATTTCCGTCGGTTCGTTGATCGGCTTGCTGGCGATTCTCAGCGGGCGGTTGGTCACGGCGGGCGCGCCGGTCTGGGTGGCGTGGGCAGCGCCGCTGCTCGTCGGTCCTGCCATCGGTTCGGTAATCGGTTTCCTCGTCGCTTACATGCGCGTCCCGGCGATTGTCGTGACGCTCGGCGCGTTCAGCATCCTCAAAGGCATTCTGATCATCTGGACGAGCGGCGAGCGCGTCACCGACATGCCGCCGGAGTTCTTCCTCGCGCAGATGCGCCCGCTCGGCATTCCCATGCCGATCTGGTTCATGATCGTGCTGACGATCCTCGCCGCGATCTGGATGCGCTACAGCAGCATCGGGCGCTCGTTCTACGCGGTCGGCGGCAATGCCGAGGCGGCGCGCCTGTCGGGCATTTCGCAGCAGCGCGCCATCATGCAGGTGTTCATGCTCAACGGGTTTTTCGTGGGGATCGCCAGCGTGCTCTACGCCACGCAGTTGAACATCATTCAGGCGACGCCGCCGCCTTCGCTGGAGATGTTCATCATCACGTCGGCGGTCGTCGGCGGGGTGAGCATCCTCGGCGGCAAGGGGACGGTCATCGGCGCGATGCTGGCGGCGATTCTGCTCAACACCATCCGATCCGGCATGATCTTCATCAACGTGTCGCCTTTCTGGATCCAAGCGATACAGGGCATCTTGATTCTCGTCACCGTCCTGATCGATCTCTTGCGCCGCAGACGGCAAGCTGTTTGAGTCGGAAGGAATAGAGCGAGATGGCAGTCGTACAGGAAGTCACTCAACAGCGCAGCGCGGGGCGATCTCTGCGCACATGGGCGCAAGATGTCCTGCTCAGTCAGGTCGGAATTCTGTTCCTCATCCTGATCGTGACGATCATCGTGCTGGCGAATTCCAACGCCAACTTCTTGACCACGCAAAACCTGCTCAATCAGGGGCGTTTGCTGGCAGAAGTCGGGTTGATGGCGCTCCCGATGACGTTCATCATCATCACCGGGGGGATCGACCTGTCAGTCGGCTCGATCCTCGGTTTGAGCGCGATTCTGGTCGGGTACGTATGGAACAACCTCGGTCTGCCGTTGGAAGTCGCCATCGTGGTCGCCATCCTCGCCGCGTGTCTGGCGGGTTTCATCAACGGGTTCATCATCGTGCGCGTCAACGTGCCTCCGCTGATCATGACGCTGGCGACGCTGGCATTTTTTCGCGGCTTGGCACAGGGGATCAGCGAAGCGCGTTCGGTCACCGGCTACCCGGAATGGTTCTTCGGCTTGGGTCAGGGGAGCATCCTCGGCGTGCCGACACAGCTTTGGATTCTGCTCATCGCCATCATCGTCTCGGCGGTGCTGCTGGCGCGCACCACGCTCGGACGTACGCTGTACGCGATTGGTAACAACAAGGTCGGCGCGCGCTTTTCCGGTTTGCCCGTCGAGCGCGCCACGCTGTTGATCTACACGTTTTCCGGCTTGATGGCGGGCATCTCCGGCGTGATCTTCGTGTCACGCTTCACGACGACGCGCTCCGACATGGGGAGCGGTCTGGAACTGGATGCAATTGCGGCAGTTGTCCTCGGCGGCACAAGCATCTTCGGTGGCAAGGGCAGCATCATCGGCACGGTGATCGGGTTGGTGATGATTCAACTGCTCAAGTATGGGATGGCGATTAACGGCATCACCAACGACGCCACCATTGTGGTCATCGGTAGCGTTCTGATTTTCGCCATTCTGGTGAACAATCTGATACAGCGTCTACGCAAGACCGAGTGAGAGAATCGTCTCCACTCGCAAATTTCGTTTCTTTATTTGCACGAAGAGGAGTAAGGCAATGCGTAAAACAGTTTTTGCTTTAGTCGCCATTCTGCTCATCGCGACGATGATGTCCCCGATCATCGCGCAGGAAGAGCGCTGGGACGGCGCGGATGATCTCGATGTGAATCCGCTGGCGTGCCCGGTTGCCGAGGGTGAAGCTGCCCCGGAAACCGAAGAAGCCCCGATGGACATGCCCGAATATAACGGCGGTCAGCCGACCGACGCGCCCAACCTCGCCGGGCAGCCGATTGTGCTGGTTGACGTTCCGAAGCTGATCGGTATCGGCTATTTCGATGCCACGCACCTCGGTATGCAGCAGGCAGCGGAAGAACTGGGCAACGTCACCGTCATTCAGGGCGGCACGACGGAAGCGAACATCGACGATCAGGTCGCGGACATTGAAAACTACATCGCCGGTGGCGAGGTCAACGGTATCCTGTTTGCCGCCAATGACCCGGTCGCCATTTCGCCCGTGCTGACCCGCGCCCTCGAAGCCGGTCTGCATGTCGTGGGCTACGATGCCAACTCGACCCCCGAAGCCCGCGAATGGTTCATCAACCAAGCGGAATTCAACGGCATTGCGAAGGCGATGATCGACAGCCTTGCCGCCGAAAAGGGACCCGATGCCAGCTTCGGTATCGTCACCAGCACCTTCACCACCCCGAACCAAGCCCGCTGGATCGCCGAAATGTGGGCGTATGCGAGCAACTGCTACCCGGATATGACGTGGTTGGAAACCCTCGAAGCGCAGGAAGACTCGGTGCTGTCCTTCAACCAAGCCAACACCCTGATCAACAAGTATGGCGATGACCTCGACGGTATCTTCGGCATGACCAGCGTGGCGACTCCGTCCTCGGCGGACGCGGTGACGCAGGCGGGGCTGTGCGGTGAGGTCGCGGTGATCGGTCTGGCGACTCCGAATGCGATGAAGCCTTACGTCAATGAGGGCTGCGTGCAGTCGGTCGTGCTGTGGAACCCGATTGACCTCGGCTACGCGGCGGTCTACGTGACCCGCGCGATTGTCGATGGCGAATTCGGACCCGGCGACACCAGCGTCATGGCAGGTCGTTTGGGCGAACTGCAGGTCGTGAACGGCAGCGAAATTCTGCTCGGCGCGCCCTTCATCTTCAACGCCGAAAACATCAACGATTTCGACTTCTAGTGCACGGTCGGGGCGCGATCACCCATCGCGCCCCGTCTTAGTCTTCGACCGCAAGCTTTTGCGCTTCCGCCAGTAGGGCGAGCGCCTCCACGCTGTATTCGTAGGCAAGCCGCGCAGATTCTTCTCGATTCACCCCCGGCGCATTCATCAACTCAGACGCATTCCGCAGCAGTTCTTCGGCACGGGCGCGCAAACGTTGTACTCTGCGTTGAGAATTGCTGGTTGCGTGGTTGCCTGCCGCTTGGATCATCCCAACACCCTGTCACCTTGATGCCATTCACTTATTCCAAGATACGGCACAGCGCTGTACAAGCCGCATACCAAAAAACATAAAAAGGTCAGAGGATCGATGGCTTAGCTTAAAGCTTTCTGTGCAAATGCCCGCGTTTCTACTGCCTGACTGTAATTTCCTTAATAATTAAACTGGTGAGTCTGAAAAGGCAAAGGAAGGCACATATGAAGAAACGTGCAAGCGTGCTCGCGTTGGTCTTGCTCCTCGCGGCACTCATCAGCGCGGTGACGCTGACGACGGCGCAAGAGGGCGACAGCCTCAACTACGGCAGCGTCGTGCTGGGCAATCTTGACGCGCAAACGACATCCGCACAGTATACGTTTACCGGAATTGCCGGTGATCGCGTCACGGTGACTGTCAGCGGCGCGACCGCCGGAATGAATCCCAGTGTCACACTGCTGAGTCCGACCGGGGAAACGCTCGCCTCGAATGACGATTCCCTGTTCGATTTCTCGCGGAATGCCGTGCTCACATACCGGCTGCCTGCTGCCGGGACATACAGCCTCATTGTGAGCGGGACGGCGGGCGCTTTCTTGCTCACGCTCGACGCAAACACCGCGCCTAACATGGCGACTATCAGCTTGAACCAGCCGGTGACGGTCAACCTACCGCTAACCGAACCGGGACAGGTCTTCGCCTTCAACACCAGCCCGGCGACCACGACGACGCTGCTAATCGACGCGAGTCCGTTGGGAATCGACGCCTATATCGAAGTGGTGGATTTCAACGGGCGGCGGATTGCCTCACTGCGCGGCGATCTGGATAACGCCTGCTTGAGCTTCGCGCCCGGTGATGAACTGAATGAAGTCCGGTTCGGGATCGCGCCGAATGTGACCGGCAGCCTGATGTTGACGCTCGGTCAGGGGACGTGTCTCCCCGGCACGCAGCCTCAGCCGCCCGTCGCCACGTTCGCGCCGCCAGTCTTCCAAGTGACGCCGATCAACGGCGCATGCACGATTGGCAGCGCCAGCAACTTCAACGTGCGCAGCGGACCGGGTTTGCAGTACTCGATTCTGTTCGTCTGGGCAGCGCGGCAGCCGCTGTTGGTCGTCGGGCAGTCGGCAGATGGTCAATGGTACGCGGTGCAGGCATACGGGACACCGGGGTGGGTGTCGAGTTCGGTGGTAACACGCGGCGGCGCGTGCGATCAACTGCCGGTGCTGACGCCGCAGCCCCCGCTGACCGCCACGACGACGGCGACCGCTACGACGACCGCTACGGCAACAGCGACCGGCACGCTCACCGCTACTGACGAGGTGACGCCCGAATTGACGGTCACACCGGGTACGCCAACCACGACAACCGAGCCGACCATCGAGGTCACGCCGGGCGCGTCTCCGACGAGCGAGACCATCACACCGGAAGTCACGGTGCTGCCCGTGTAATCAGGCTGAAAATCATCAGGCAGAAACGTCGCTTTGTAGGGCGTTTCTGCCGCTCTCCTCCTGTTCGCGCAGTTGCGCCAGCAGGCGCAGGGCTTCTTCGCTGTACTGATACGCGCGTTGATCGGCTTCGAACTTGTTCGCGCCGGGTGATTCGAGCAGATCGTAGGCACGGCTCAGCAAGTGCTCGACGCGAGCGCGCAGGCGTTTTGTCGCCCCACTTCGACGCCCGATCAACCGCTTATGGGCTGTCCGCCTATCTACCGGCTGGATCATCTCAACACCTCATTAGTCTTACCCACCATCAGGATAAAACGGGGTGCTGTACAACCTGCATACCAAAAAACATAAACAAACTCAGTGAATCACGGATTGGATAACCTCACCCCGTTTCGCTGCGCTCAACCGCCCCTCTCCATGTGGAGAGGGGCAAAGAATCGTCAGATTCTTGGGGTGAGGTTTGCTCAAAAAAGTACCAATTCGTGGTGAATTTGAACTTCCGTGATTCACTGAAACTGCATTACGGGCTGACTGACACCGCCTGTAGGGATGCCAGCCTGACAGAGACGCCCTGCCGCAGCGTGTTCTGAATTTCGGCAACGGTATCGGTGTGGCGCATGAGCTCGGCGATCTCGGCTTCGCCCGCCTCCGCCTCGACGCGGGCGGCGTAGGTCACGTTTTCGGCGGCGCTGCCGGGGGCATTGTCGAAACCGCCGCTCACGGTGACTTCGACGCTTTTCACTGTGATTCCGCGCTTGGCGGCTTCCCGGTAAATGTCGTTGCAGTAGCAGGTCGCCAGCGCCAGAAAGAGCAGTTCACCGCCGTTCGCGGACGATCCAAAGCCAGTGGCGCGCGGCTCGATGGCGATGGAATGCGCGTTCTCGTTGGTCGTCACCGTGACCTCATGCCTGCCTTGACTGTTGTTCACCTGCGCGCTGATTGCGATCATTTCTACTCCCTGTACTGCTCATTACCCTGCTGCTTTCTCCGCCACAATGACAAACAGGTCGCCGGCTGCGCTGCCCCCGTCGAGGGACGGGAAAAAGGTCACGGTCGCAAATGCGTCAAGCAAAGCGCGATAGTCGTCGTCGGTGTAACGCTGAAGCATCGAGGTGTACTGCTGCATCGCGCCGGACTCTGCTGCAAAGACGTAGTGATTGGAGATCGCTCGGCTTCCATCATACACGGCTTCTGTCAAACAGAGATACGGCTGATCGGAGAACAAGCCCTGTTCGGCGGTATACCACGACGGCGCTTCCTGCCCGACCCGTTCAACCAGCCCCGCCGGATGCACTTCCAAGAGCAGCTTGCCGCCGGGCTTGAGCGCGGCAAAGGCTTTCTGTACGATGTCTTCCGCATCCTCCGGTGAAAACGCATTCAGTTCCCCGTAGATCAAGAGCACAAGGTCATAGCCGCTCCCATACTCGACATCGAGGACGCTTCCGTGAACGTAGGCGCTGACGGGATCCTGCTCACGGGCATAAGCGATGGAAGCCGGGGAGAAGTCGATGCCTGTGCACATGTGTCCGAGAGCGGACAGGCGGCGGCTGTAAAAGCCGGGTCCGCAGCCGAGATCAAGCAGCTTGGCGGGCTGCTCGTGCAGAATGGCGTGATGAATCCACCGGACGTGTTGATCGATGATGCTCAAGCGGCGGCTGGCGAGATCGTGCGCCTGAGTAAGATGCTCCGCCAACATCCGGCGGCTGAAATCGGGATCATCCCACGGGATTTTCTGCCAGCGCGTCGGAGTTTTGCTTCGATTGATGAGTGCCGTAAACACAACTTGCTCCCTTGTGTGCAGCAACGCTAATCTGTTAATGCGGTACTGCGGGTAACATCTGGCACGGTCTTGTGTTACCATCGCGCGATGAATTTACCCAGTACCTCTCAAGCACCCGAGTATATCCCGGGTTTGCACGCGCTGCGCGTCTATGCGGCGCTGTCGGTCATCATCGGGCATGTGCATCTGTTCATCCCCGGTTGGTTCCTGATCGACGTCAATACGGGGCTTCTGCGCAGCCTGACGCTGACCGGAGCCGGGGCTGTAACATTGTTCTACGTGCTGTCAGGCTTTCTGCTGACGTCGATTCTGCTGCGGGAAAAGCGGAAGCGGGCGCAGATCGACGTCATGGGCTTCTATGTGCGGCGGATGCGCCGGATCATCCCCCTGTATTATTTCGTGCTGGCGATCACAGCGGCGGTGAGCATCGCCACCGCGCCCAACTACGGGATCGTGTTCGCGCGCCAATTCAACGCCGTGCAGTTCCCGGCGACGATGCTGTTCGCGGCGTATATCCCGCTGGCGCTGAACAGCATCTCCGGCATGGTCAGCCATTACTGGAGTCTCGGCGTGGAAATCGTCTTCTACGCGCTCGCGCCATGGCTGGCGGCGTCGCGACGTGTGCCGCTGGCGTTCGGTTCGGTGATCGCCGCGCGCCTGCTGATCCTCGCGCTGACGCCCTTTGAAAGCCCCGTCCATCAGATCGTGTTGTATCTTAAGGTCGATTCACTCGCCATCGGCGCGCTGTTCGCGTGGCTGTGGTACACCCGGCGCTCCGCGCTCGAACGCACGCTGACGACGCTCCCGGCGCGGATCGGCTTGGTCTTGGCGCTGGCGGTCATCATCGTGGTCGAGATGCCCGAACACAATGTGCTGATCGACTACGCCGTGACCTTTGCCGCCGCTTGGCTGATCGTCAACGTGTATGCCGGGCATTTCGTGATCGAAAACCGGGTGGTGCGCTGGTTAGGCGATCTCACGTATGGGATGTACCTGTGGCACATGCTGGCGCTGTTCATCGTCGGGGCGTCCGGGATGGCGGGGGTGCGCGTCTACGCGGCGGTGATCGGGATCACGGTGCTGCTGGCGTTCATCTCATACCAGTTCGTAGAGCGTCCGTTTTTGAGCCGCCGCCCGCGACCCATCCCGCCGGAGAAAACGCTTCCGGCTGGAATCGAGGGGGCGTAGGGACGCGCAAGGCAAACGCTGTTTGAGCCGCGTCCCTACCATTCTCAGGATTGACCGGATGCGGCATTCAGCCTTCACTCGCAAATCCATCGGGATACCGTGCTTGCCACTCTGCGCGCAAAATGCCATAGCCGAGCGCGTCATAGTAGGTATTGTCCACGATCCGCGCGTTACGGAATCGCCCTTCAAGTTGAAACCCCAATTTGCTTGCCAATCTCATCATCCCTGTGTTGCCCGACCACGTTTGGAGGTCAAGCCGCACGATGGACGGAAACGCCTCAAAGAGGTAACTTGTCCACAAGCCGAGTGCCTCCGTACCGTAGCCCTGCGACCACAATTCCGGGTTGTAGATCGAGATGCCAGCGGCGAGCCAATTCGTTTCCTCGCTTATCCAATACCGTGATACCTGTCCAATCAGGCGATCATTCTCGGCGTGTGCAATGATCAGGTTTTGGCGTGGAACGGCGAGGTTTCCGGTTTCAATCCGTGTTCTGATGCGCGCTATCGTGCCGGGGATGTCATTGGCTGGTGTGCTCTTGTAATAGGGGGCGTCGAGTTCTTGCCAACGATGTCCCGGCTGAAGCCAATACGCGAACTCGTCCAGATCAGCAAGCACCCAATCGCGCAGCCGAATCCGCTTTCCCGACAAACTGATCTTTTTAGCCCCGGTTTCTCTCTTGCCATGTGGGTCATCGTTCATAGGGCTAGTTCCTTACTTCGGCGACATCCGAATTGCACCGACACGCCGGATGCGAAATTTCCAGACTAAACACGCCAATTTTCGCGTTTGACCGGGAGCGCGTCGAAGTCGTTGTCGGCGGTGACCAAAACGGCGTTGAGCCGCATGGAAAGTGCAGAGATTAAGTAGTCGATGTCGGAGAGCTGATTGCCCGCCCGTGTGGTTTGTACCCAGAAATTGGCGGCGGTTTGCCAGTCCTCATCGGTTAGAGAAGCCCAACTGAGTTTGGGAGCAAGTTCGGAGGCGAACAACCTCATTTTCCGCGTCGCGTTAGCTTTGGCTAGTCCACGCACAACTTCAAAGTGTACGGGCTGTGACAAATAAATCAGACTGCGATCCTCAATTGCCTGTTCAACGCGCGACATGGTCGTCACGACACCATTGAGGTAGTCCGCAACGACGTTGGTGTCAATCAGGTAGGCTAATCTTTCCATTCATCCTCATCAAAAGGTTCGATGTATTCGGCGTTCATCGCCTGTTCGATTTCTGCCCATTCCTCATCGGTAAAACCTTCACGGATCGCGCGCGCAGCGGCACGTATGCTTAGCACGCGTTCTTGTGGGGTCAAACCGTCATTTGGGTGACGCACCCCATCACGTTGATCGATGGCGCGGCGCAGTTCATTGCGTTCTTCGGGCGAAAGTTCGTCTAGCTGCTGGATCATCTCTTGCAGAGTCATGATCGCACCTCCGTACTTTTTGAACGGATTCTACACGATTTGCCGTTATTTTGGTGACATCCGTATCGCCCCGACACGCCGAATGCCAAACTCCACTTAATTACGTGTGTTCCGCAAGAGTTTGTCTAGATCCGCAAAGCGTAAGTCACCTCTTGCACTCAATTTATTGATCATACTTGATGTGATGATTTTCGCTTGTTTATCGCTCGATTCTGCTATCGCGACTATCGCTGCTCTTATTTCATCGAAGCCCAAACGTGTTTCCCAAACTTCGCCATTCAAAACGTTGATACTAAGGCATTGTGCTACCAAACGGGGA
Source organism: Anaerolinea sp. (assembly GCA_014879865.1). GTDB lineage: Bacteria > Chloroflexota > Anaerolineae > Aggregatilineales > Phototrophicaceae > Flexifilum. The sequence goes on along the minus strand of JACSRG010000377.1, from coordinate 3,076 downwards.
TTAGCTGCAACGTTTTCGGCAATCCATTTAATGACTAAATGCGTTGGTTCGAGAACAGAGACGACATGAAGCGCCGAACTAGCTTGTTCTAACTTCCAGTCAATGTCCAAAGAGTTTGGAGTAGTGAGCCACCAACCAAAAGCTGCCATTTCGCGTTGATGATCAGTTGGATTGGCAGTGGCTACCTCAACTCGATATTCCCACATCCGTTTTACACGCTCGTTTTGCTCTGGTGAGAGTGTGCTGAGTTGCCCTCCAATATAGCCAATTGCACTTGCGAGTATCTCGTCTGTAGCTCTTGCAAAGAAAGTCTGTATGACGTCGTCGTCAAGTTCGACCACTTGCCCGATATACATAATTAGGATGTGTTCGGCTAGACGAAGATCGGGATCATCACTGCCAAGTTCCTTGCCGGTGTTATCTATATTTTGAATCGCATGTAGATACTGTCTGCACAACACCGGATAAAGCTCTACAAAGATACGCCCATTTGATAGATAGGCATGCCAAGCGGCTCGAAAAGCATCCGACGACTCTGGATCGGTTGGAAAGATATGATCTGTATTTTGTACCGCCCAATCTCTATCAAGGAAATAAATCCAAGGAAAGTACCAACCGTAAACGGAACGAACAATCAAAGAGTGATCGTTTGCTAAATGAGCATCTAAGACTGCTGTTACCTCTGGCATAAAAGCAAGATAGTTCTTTGTCCCGGCTTCTGTTTCGTGCATTACTGCTCTTCTACACCATAAGGCATACTGCATAAGGGCATGAAATGCTTTGCCTCGATTTGTGTTCAATGAGCCTTCGTACAATGACATGGAGTCACTTCTCTGATAGAAGGCTTCTTCACTGGGGGCTGGACGTGGATCTTCAACGAGGATTTGAAGAATCTGCCATGTTCTGTCTCGTAAGTTGAACGGTACTGCGCTCTTCTGAAACCCGATCTCTAGAAGATTATCAATAGTCCCTCTCGTCCATGACCAATCAGGATCGGTATCCTCGTCTGTCACTTTTTCCGACTCTGACTCGATAGGAAGGTGTGTGACCCAATTACATAGCTCCAATAAACTTTCCCACTCGAAAGGTTTATCGTCTCTACAAGCATCGTGAAAAGCGGTTAGATATGAACGAACATAGGTAGCATGTAGCTGGGAAAACGACATAGCGCATTTTTCATAATCGGCGGGTGAGTCATAGACCACTTTGGTTAGTGTTCGTCCTAATCCTTCTGGAGATGGACTCATAAATTCCCCTGAGGGTTCCCAAGTCCTGAGAAATTCAATCACGTCCTGTACGGGTAAAGCCCGCATTTCGTTCTCACTTAAAGGACTTGTTGGACCAACAAAAAATGCACCTACAGGGAAAAATTGATTGACTGGAGCAATTTCGCCAAATTCCGCTTGCAGTTCCTTATAACGTTCTTTCCACGCTTGGGGAGCAAAATCGGCGATATATGCAATGGCTTGCCCTTGTCTATAACGAATCTGCTCTGGTTCATAATCAGGAAAACTAACAGCAAGTTCATCAATCCAACTTAAGATAGCATCACGCTCGTTAGGGGATAATTTCGGGTAGTGCTGATGAAGTGCAGCAAAGTATTCATTTGTCCATGCTGCAAAGTTTGCATGGCTAACTAAATATGAGGACAACGTTTGACTGCTAACAGTTGGAAACGCTGCAATTAGTTGAAGTACAAGGCGGGTTACAATCTTGCGCTTTGGAGTTCCTAGCTTCTCCAACCATTCGTCTAGATCGACGCCCTGTTTCACTAACGACAACATATAGTTATACAAAGCAGTGACTAACAGATCATGTATTTGCTGCCTACCCTCCGAATCCGCGTAGGGAATGCGTTGTCTCCAGAAGTCATAGTCCAATGAACTTGCGTTAAGTGGATACTCAATCTCAAGTGCTGTGTTCAAGAGTTGCAACAGTAATTCGACAACTTCTGTGCAATTGTGTTGTGCCAGTTGCGGCAATATCGTTTCGAGAATTCTCTGATAATTCCAGCCATCAATCTTGCTCGAGATTTTCCGATAACTTGCTCGTTTTGTTTCATCTTCATTCTCTTCTACGGGAGCTATAGTCAAAATATCTCCCAACAGCTGAACTGTCTCAACGCAGTTGCCTTGCGTAGCTAGGCGACTTAGTAGAGCTGTGATAGAAAATGGATCAGGGTTTTTAACTAAGCTCAACAGGACTTTGAGTCGTGGAACCAACCGTAGAGCATACTCTAGCGGTAGCCTTGTCGCCACGTCACACAAATCCTCAAATACCAGTGGGTTAGATGTGTCTGGTATCTGTAAAGCAACCTCGAAAACGTCATTCGGTCTCGATTCAGCCCATTTCACAAGGTATTTTGTTGCCGCCCAAGGGTAGAAATAACCCTCGATTGATTCAGGGGGATACCTAAAGAAATGATCTTTGAATTTTCGTATACGTAACCATGAACTGTTTGCATTGCCAAAGAAGTAAGCAATCCTGAGCCGATCAGTAGCTACCTCGTTTTCCAGTTCAGATACATCATCTTTTGTTGGTTCCGGTTTTGCAAGCAGTTCATCTAGCGGACGATATGCTGAAAGATATTTCTCTTCTAGCCGCAATAGGAGTACATCAAGTATCTCCTGATATTTAATCCAAGAAGTGTGAAAATCACTATCCAGGCGACGATACGTGTGTGAGCTTCTGTGCGCCTTTCCAGAGAAATTCAGATTTGACCATTCTCGAGCAATCCTGGACTGTTCCTCGCCTTCGATTCTCAAAAATTCTAGAATGGCAAGCTGTAGTCTTTGATGTCTTCCTTCGTCTGTGTCTGATTTATCAACATAATTAGCAATATTCGCGAGGACTTTTACTAAAGTACCTTCCACCTCTCTTAACAGATGACTGATTAGGTGGGTTGTCGTTCTAAACTGGTTGGGGTTATTCATGAGATGACAAGCGTCTCTGTAGAATTCTGCGAGATCATCTCCAATCAAACGTTTCAAGCCCGTGTAAATTCGTAGCTCAGTTTGGTTACTGAAGTCACCGACGCTAGTTCCGTTAATTCTGTCTATCATGCAGTCCCCTTTGT